>MGYG01000082.1:0-25712 GCA_001801635.1 Gammaproteobacteria bacterium RIFCSPHIGHO2_12_FULL_43_28 | reverse complement strand
CTGGCATGACACAGTTTGATGAATGCTCTCCAATAAATAGGCAATCACACATGAAATCGAAATCAACCACGGCGTCTACCTTCGAGATGTCCAACCAGCTCATTCCATTGCTATTAATTTTAGCACAATATAAATGGGATATACTGTAAGTGTAAACAGTCGTTAATTAATTAACGGCGAGGAGGTCTCAATGACGTTCCGATATACTGCAAAAATCTATTTTGATGAAGGGGAAGTTGCGCATGAAAGCGGCGATGACGTTGATGAACTTTATAATTGGATGCTAATTAAAGCACAGGGTGAGTTTGGTAATTTCAACGGTGAAATCATCGATAATAAAACGGGTAAAGTGGTCAAAGGCTTTCGCAAAGCACCACCAGATTGATCTGCTATTTAAATCTACGTATCTCTGTATATGACATAAAATACATACTAGCCATTCACCCTTCGAGACGGCGCAAAAAACGCGCCTCTGAGTGCGAACGGCCAGTTAATAAGCATATTTAGAACCCGTTCGTGCTGAGTCCTTCGACAAGCTCAGGATGCACGAGCGCGTTTTTTGCGCCGTCTCGAAGCATGAACGGGCAATTTTAAATTTTGTCGTGTACAGAATCTACGTATCTTGTTATGATTTAACAAAATGGAACCCATCATGCAATATACGGCACGTATTAACTGGACGCGTAACAACACTTCATTCGATGCTAAATCATTTAGCCGCGATCATCACGTTCAATTTGGCAGCGGCCCTTCGATTGATGTGAGCAGCGCGCCCGAATTTTTAGGCAATTCCACCCTAACAAATCCCGAAGAATTATTTACCGCTTCAATTGCCAGCTGTTTTATGCTGACTTTTCTTTACTGGTCAGCCGTCAAAGGATTTATAATTAATAACTACACCATTGAGGCCACTGGCAAACTCGCAAAGAATGCAGAAGGCAAAATGGCGATAACTGAGGTTTTATTAAAACCAGGTATTGCTTTTGAAAAGGACAAACAGCCATCAAAAGAACAATTGGATGAATTAATTAAAAAGGCACACGATAATTGCTTTATTTCTTGTTCAGTAAAAACAGCCGTTAAGATTGAAGCACAAACTGCACTGGTGTGATGTCAATCCCGAACTCTCACTACATACGCGCCCGTGTAGCGTCCATTGCGTAAATCATCCAGTGCTTCATTCGCTTTTTCTAACGGATACGTATGCACGACGGTTTCAATGGGAATGCTGGGCGCGATTGCTAAAAAAGCTTCGCCATCTTGCCGCGTTAAATTCGCAATCGAGCGTAACACACGTTCGCCCCATAAAATGTGATATGGAAACGAGGGAATATCACTCATATGAATACCACCGCAAACAACCGTCCCGCCTTTCACCACTGCTTTTAGCGCGGTTGGCACTAATTCACCTGCGGGTGCAAAAATGATAGCCGCATCTAATGGTTCAGGCGGCATTTCATCCGAACCTCCCGCCCACACAGCGCCCAATTCGCGTGCAAACTGCTGTTGCGCGGTATCGCCTCTCTGCGTAAACGCGTAAATTTCTTTACCTTGAAATCGCGCGACTTGCACTAAAATATGCGCTGCTGCACCAAAACCATAAATGCCTAAGCGCTTGCCCTCGCCAGCTTTTGTTAATGCTCGAAAACCAATTAATCCAGCACATAATAAAGGTGCTGCTTGTTCATCCGGATAATTTTTAGGAATTGGAAAACAAAAACGCGTATCAGCAACACAATACTCCGCAAGGCCGCCATCGATTTGGTAACCCGTGAAACGCGCTTCATCACAAAGATTTTCTTTGCCCGCCTGACAATAACGACAATGGCCGCAACTTCCACCCAACCACGGCACACCAACACGATCGCCCACGTTAAATTGGGTGACAGCCGCACCGAATTGAGCCACCGTACCCACAATTTGGTGTCCTGGAATAAGCGGTAATTTCGGTTCAGTTAATTCACCATCAACAATATGCAAATCGGTACGGCATAAGCCACAGGCATGCACTTTTAATAAAACTTGATGGGAACCGGGTTGGGGCCTTGGTACATCAACGAGCGTTAATGGTTTTCCTTTTCCTGCAAACAGCATTGCACGCATAAAAACATCCTGTTTTATCTGTACACGACAAAATTTAAAATTGCCCGTTCATGCTTCGAGACGGCGCAAAGAGCGCGCCTCCTCAGCACGAACGGGTTCTAGATATGCTCATTAACTGGCCGTTCGCGCTGAGTCCTTCGACAAGCTCAGGATGCGCGGGCGCGCTCTTTGCGCCGTCTCGAAGCGTGAACGACCATTATAATAACGCTAAACTAATTTGTGCTCGAGTAACCGCCACTATCCTGTGATCCACCTCGTGCCGCAGCGCGATCTTCGTTTTCGTCAATCGTACGCTTTGGCAATACCGGAACAGGTATTACACCAGAGGCTGGCTGAGTAGTTGCACGCTTAGTTTGTGTTGGTTTTGCTGGTGAAACAGCTTCACCTGTCGATACCGCACCACTGCTAGAGTACCCGCTGCTCCCGCTTGCTGTTCCACTACTGTTGTAGCCGTCTTCGGGTTGGGATGGTGTTTGACTACTTGAATAGCCACTCTGCGTTTGTGCAGGCGTTTGACTGCTAGAGTAACCACTTTGTGACTGCGGTGCTGCACTCCCAGCAACATACCCGCTCCTTCCATGATGCGGCGGCTCATCACTGTAATAACCACTCCCTGTTGAGTAGCTATGATCAGACACACTTCTTGGAGCCGAACCACTAGAATACCCATCACCGTAATAACTATGTGAACTGTAGTAATCTGATACATAAGTCTGATCTTCAACGCATCCGGTTAAGACAGCACTTGCTGCAACCAATACCACAATCTGTTTAATCACTTTGCTCATGATGAAAACATCCAATTAATTACACAATTCATTATCTACGTTCCATTGATAATTGCCAGGTTGTCCGTATACCGTCATCACGGCCAATCGGCAAAGGTAGTTATCAAAAAAGACGCTATTGGACGGGTCTTTTAACATGATACGCGTAAGGCCTGCATACGTGTTATGACGAATATGATCATTTTTCGTTGGGTAAATGACATCGTTAATAGGGCTGCCGGGTACCACTGCAAAAATAATATCGCTACTTCCATTAATGAGCGTGATGTCAGTCGGTGGGAACATGGTGGCCTTCACACTGTTTGACATTGTTTGTGGATGCTGTGTGCTGTAATAACCATTCAAATCAACATTATTTGCAAATGCAACGTTTGCAGCCAAAAGGGCTGCGATGGCGGTCAAGCCAATGGATTGTTTCTTCATTAATCATTCCTCAAAACCACATAATAATCCGATCCATCCCTAAACCATGGTAGGCATCCTGCCAAGCGTAACTGACGCGGTTTGCATTATACGCTGAATTTGAGGATAGACAATCGATGGCAGCACGCTTATGTGAGCATGAAGCAGTGATAGGAACGGCACCCGATCTGCATAGTAAGTGTTCGGTTAACCCGTCACCGTTCGCCCCGAGGAGCGTGCAGAGCACGCGTCTCGAGGGGTGAGCGGTGACGGGTCGTTCACGCTTCGAGACGGCGCAAAGAGCGCGCCTCCTCAGCGCGAACGGGTTTTATACGCATAGTAAGTGTAACCCTTTGAACTAACACAAAAAATACAGCATCAATCCAGGGTGTCCTTATAATATCTTAAGGCCATCATAAGCATCACGACCATAAAAAGCAGCAAGGGCCACAAATCTACCCAGATATCGGTAAACGTTGCACCTTTTAACATAATCCCGCGAATGATATTGATAAAATGCGTCAATGGTAGCACATCCGAAATCATACGTGCCCAATAAGGCATTCCGTAATAAGGGAATGCAAAACCGGAGAGGATAAAAGAGGGTAAAAAAAAGAAAATGCTAATTTGGCTCGCTTCTAACTGGGTTTTCGACAGCGTTGAAATCATGATACCAACAAAAAGATTCGCGAGTATAAATGGCATCGTTACTAGCAATAATAAGGCGAAACTTCCTACCATGGGTATCGCGAAAAATACTCTCGCGATGAAAAGAACAACAATGACTTGCAAATAACCCACGACGATAAATGGGATAGATTTACCTATCATGACTTCGATAGGTTTAATCGGTGTCGACAGTAAATTCTCTGCCGTGCCTTGTTCACGTTCTTTGGTCAATGCCATGGAAGCCACCAAGACGAACGTCATCGTCAGTACAACGCCTAATAATCCTGGAACGATATTGTATTGCGTTAAAATACTGGGATTATATTTCGTATGTACGCGTATCTCGGCAGCAGCGCCTTTAAAATCCAGTCGGTTTAAAGGACCGGTTAGATCGTATTGAAAAACGGTTGGCAGAATGGCGCCTGAAGCAGAGACCGCATAAGCCACCGACACTGGATCCGTTCCATCGACTTCAAGCAACGCCACTGGATGCTCACCTCGCACCAATTTACGCGAAAAATCTGGCGGAATATTCAGGGTAAACAGTGATTGGTTGCGTATCATCAATCTGGCTGCTGTCTGCTCAGTCGGCGGTAAGTAACTAAATTTAAAATACGCCGTATTTTCTAAACCTTGTATCAATGATCGCGAGAAAGGACCGGAATCATAATTAATTAATGCCGCCGGTAAATTTTTTGGATTGGTATCAATTGCCAATCCAAATAAAATTAATTGCAAAATGGGTAAACTAATAATAATCATAAACGTGCTAAAATCACGCCTAAATTGCCGGAATTCTTTGATCGTTAAACCCCACAAGCGCACGAGAGAGAAGTTATCATCACGCATACTGATCTCTCCTTTCATGCAGTTCTCGCCGTTTTTCTTCATTCACTAAATGGATAAACACTTCTTCTAAACTCGTTCTCGTTTCCTCCCACGTATAATCGGGAAAATCCGCTAAGGTCGTTTGCAATAATGCCCTATCAATAGCACAAACACGTAATTCGTTGCCCCATACGACAACTTGCTCAACGCCTGGCCTGCCAGTTAATTTTGTGTATAAATCAGGAAGTCCATCACCCCTCGTTACGAAGGTAAACATTTTTTGCTGAGCGATAATATCGCGCACCGTACCTTCGGCCATTAAACGCCCATAAACAATATACGCCAAACGATTACAACGTTCCGCTTCATCCATATAATGCGTACTGACCAGCGCAGTCACACCACGCGTTGTTAAACTTAAAATATAATTCCAAAATTCACGCCGTGTTTTGGGATCAACACCTGCTGTGGGTTCATCTAGCAATAATAATTTGGGATCATGGATGAGTGCTGCTGCAAGCGATAACTTTTGTTTCCAACCACCTGATAATCGGCCAGCTAAAATATCTTTATAGCGATCTAATTCAAGTTCCGCCATCATCAGATCAACGCGATTTTTAAAATTTTTAATTTGATAAAGCTGCGCCATAAATTCAAGATTTTCTTTGACGGTTAAATCTTTATAGAGGCTAAAACTCTGCGGGACATAACCGACATGGCGCTTGATTTTTGCTGTCTCATGCAAAATATCAAAACCCAAACAATACCCATCACCTTCATCCGGTGTCATTAAACCGCATAACATGCGAATAGTCGTTGTTTTACCGCTGCCGTTAGGTCCTAAAAACCCGAAAATTTCACCCGCTTTTACATCAAGCGAAACATTTACCACCGCTGGTTTACCGTTGAATGCTTTTGATAAGTGGTGCACATCAATAACGTTTTCATCACGCATATTAGTAGGTCACTGTCACGGGTTGACCGGGATGCAATTCTTTTGCAATTTCCGGTGTAAAGCTTGCTTCAATACGATAAATTAATTTCTCTCGCGTTTCAGTGCTATAAATAACTGGCGGCGTATATTCAGCCGAAGGTGAAATATAACTGATTCGACCGGGATAAGTTTTTTCACAATGATCACAACTGATATTGACTGTATTATTTAATTGAAGACGTGCCAGATTCGACTCGCCAACATAAAAAATCGCTTTGATATCGTGCGGTGAAAGTAGTGATAAAATGGGCTGATTTGCAATCGTATACTCACCAATGCGGTAATACGTATCAAACACAATACCATCAATCGGTGCATTCATTATTTTTTGATTTTTCGTCCAGGTTGCTTCTGCAAGCAGCGCTTCTTTTTCACTAATGGTTGCTTTTGTCTGTGCGAGTTGTGATTTGAGTGATTCAAAGTCTGATTGAGCACTATCAAGTCGTGCCTGATCAATGGCATTTTTGGGAACGAGATAGTGATAACGGTCGTAGGTTTTTTTAGCAAAGGTTAAGGTTGGAATGAGTGCATCATGTGCGGCTATTGATTGCGCCAGGCTATCTTGCGCTGCACGGTAGGTGTCAATTTCAGGTTGAGGTTCAAGCACAAAAAGCGTATCACCACGCTTCACCCATCGTCCCTTATCGACGGATAAATCAGTTAAAACACCGGAGACACTCGTTGCAATGTAGGTATAGCGGCCTTCCATGTAGCCTTGCGCCTTACGGCTTGATTCATCTGAACAGCCCGCTGACAAAATTAAAATACCACAATATAACAATAGGTTAAGTAGGATTCTGGTATAAGTTCGGTTAACCCGTTCGCGCTGAGGAGGCGCGCTTTTTGCGCCGTCTCGAAGCGTGAACGACCCGTTGCCGCTCAACCCCTCGAGACGCGTGCTCCGCACGCTCCTCGGGGCGAACGGTGACGGGTTAACCGAACACTTACGGATTCTGATGGTAGATGGTGCACTCATATTCTTTCCCTGGCATGAGGCTATCCCTTATTGTAACACTGATTTTGCAATGTTTCTGCCGGACCCCTGCTTTCACAGAGGTCGGAATAAAAACTGACTAAGGCCTTCCATCCGCCTCTTTTTGCTGCGGGATAAGGTGTTGGCGATTAAGTCCTAGCGCAAGCGTTAATGATCCTGCAATGTAAATAGAGGAATACGTACCAACCACGATACCAATCATAAGTGCAAGCGAAAAACCATACAGCAAACTACCGCCCAGGAAAAATAAAGCGAGCACCACCATTAAGGTTAGCACAGACGTCATGATAGTACGTGATAAGGTTTGATTGATGGATTCATTCATGATTTCAAGCGCATTCGCCTTTCGCATCTTACGAAAATTCTCACGAACGCGATCGAAAATGACTATCGTATCATTCAAGGAATAGCCAATCACCGTTAAAACAGCAGCCAATGCGATTAGATTAAACTCAACTTGTAACAGGGAAAAAACACCTAAAATCAACACAGGATCATGAATGAGAGCAACCGTTGATCCAATGGCAAAACGCATATCAAACCGAAACGCAATGTAAACCATGGTAGCGAGCAATGCGAAAAAGATGGCATAAACACTTTTCACCACCATTTCCTGACCCACTTGCGGACCAATGTAATTATCTTGTTCTAACTTCGCACCCGGTAAAGCAGCTACTGCTCTATTCACCATATCAGTACGCACTTGACTATTCACTGCGCTTTCTTTTGTTTTTGAAACAAGTGTCACCATGACATCTTTTGATGTCCCGTAACTATAAACAACGGCTTCTTTGAAACCAGCTGCATCCAATTTCATTCGGATCTCATTGATATTCGCTTCTTCCGGAAAGCTCAATTGAATTTGTGTACCGCCGGTGAAATCGAGCCCCCATTGCAAACCGCGCACAGCAAGCGTACCAAGGGAAAAGATAAATAAAACCATTGAGAGCATAGCAGCCCATTTACGTTGCGCCATGAAATCAATATGCGTACGACGTTTAAAAAATTCCATGTTTAAATTCCAATAGAAATACGTTTAATTGCTCGTCCACCGTAAATAAGATTCACGAGTGCACGCGTACCAGTAATAGCCGTAAACATCGAAGTGATTAAACCAACCGTCACTGTAATAGCAAGCCCTTTTACCACACCTGAACCCAGACTAAAAAGAATTAACATAACGATCAAGGTGGTAATGTTAGCATCCAGAATGGTAACAAACGCTCTTTCATAACCTGCATGAATGCTCGCTTGGATTCCCATGCCGCGGCGAATTTCTTCACGAATTCGCTCAAAAATCAGCACGTTTGCATCAACCGCCATACCAACCGTCAACACAATACCCGCGATACCAGGCAATGTGAGCGTTGCACCCAGTAGGGATAGCACAGCGACAATTAATACAAGGTTCATCACCAAGGCAAGATCAGCGATTAAACCCAATAAACTATAATAAAGCGCCATGAAGATAACCACGAGTCCCATACCAACTTCAACGGAGAGAATACCCATGCGAATATTCTGTTGTCCAAGGCTTGGGCCCACTTGGCGCTCTTCAATAATCGTGACTGGTGCAGGTAATGCACCCGCACGCAATAGGAGTGCAAGCGTGCGTGATTCATTTGGTCCTGTGAGACCGGTAATCTGGAAATTGTTACCTAAAGCACTTTGTATGGTCGCGATACTAATGACGCGTTTTTCGGTTTGATAGCTAATCGTTTCTTTGCCATCCACTCGTTTAGGTGTAGATTTCACTTCGATATAAAGCACCGCCATTGGTTTACCGATATTTTCCGCCGTCGTTTTGGTGAATAAACTATCTCCCGCACCGCCTAAACGTACCTGAACATTCGGCCGCCCATCTTCGCCAAAACCAGAGGTCGCAGTGACAATGGATGAACCCCGCAATATGACCTGGTTTTTCAATAGAACAGGCCGTCCCTGGTAATTATAAAGACGGGTATCTGGTGGGATGACGCCCGATTGCGCTGCTGATTCAGCATTATGCTCAGCATCCGCCATACGAAACTCAAGCGTCGCTGTTTTACCTAGAATATTTTTTGCTTCTGCCGTATCTTGCACGCCCGGCAAATCTACGGCCACACGGCTTTCACCTTGTTGCTGTACGATGGCCTCTGAGACACCCAGCTCATTCACACGATTACGCAAGGTATTCATCGCTTGTTCAAGCGTTTCCTGTCTTGCCTTAAAGAGCGCCGCGGGCGATAACACACCTTGCAGCGTGTAGGTGCCGGCCGTGGTTGATCGCTCCCACGTAAACTCATTGTAATGACCCATGACAAACTGATAGGCATCATCGAGTGCATCTTGCGAGCGGAATTGCACCAGCAATTGATTATTGCCGCGCCGGCTCACGCCTGAATAGCGAATTCGCGCATCACGCAAGGCCTGGCTAATGCCGCGCATATCGCCATCGATGCGTTGCTGCATCACCGAATCCACGTCCACCTGGAGCAAGAAATGAACCCCACCGCGTAAATCGAGACCAAGCTTCATGGGAGCAGCCCCTAGCGATTTTAGCCAATCCGGCGTCGCAGGAGCGAGATTTAACGCAACCAGGTAATTCTCACCCAACTGCTTTTGAATCACCTCCTTTGCTTTAAGTTGAGCGTCAGTTGAGGTAAAACGAAACAGGAGCGACTGATCTTCAAATAATACATCATGGTATGTAATGCCTACCTCTTTAAGCGCATTTTTGGCCGATTCTAACGTGATATTATCAATCATCACCGAACCAACGCCACGGACTTGTACAGCAGGGTACTCCCCGTATAGATTAGGGGCTGCGTAAATAAAGGCAGCTACCATCACGATGATAATAAGAAAATATTTCCACAGTGGATAACGGTTGATCAAGGTTGCCATGAAAACGGTCCTGGTTCTATTCGATTGATTTTAAAGTTCCCTTGGGTAACACATTTACAACAGTCGACTTTTGCATGATGATATCGACATTATTTGCAATGGTTAACACGATGTATTGGTCGGTCAGCTTTGAGATGCGCCCAAGCATGCCGCCCGCTGTGATGACTTCATCGCCTTTGGCGAGCGAGCCGAGCAGGGTTTGCTGTTCTTTAGCGCGCTTAGTTTGTGGACGCAAAATTGCAAAATAAACAAATAAAAATAAAATCGCGAGCATCAGTGCAAACGATAAACCACCACCTTGAGAGGCCTGTGCGGCTTGCGTGTCAGCATAAGCACTGGTGAGAAAAAAATTGAAGATCTGTTCCATTATAAAACACCTTCTGGCAAACGGAAATGCTTGATTATAAGCGCTTTGGCGCATCCGTCAAACCTATTAATAGAGTGAGCGCAAAATGAATAGTAGAAAGTTGGCCCCGTCCGAAGAACTGTTGCAGCAACTAAGAAGTGCCGCAACAGAAGTCGGTCCACGTACTTATCAATTAAAAATAAACAGCGATCAACTCAAATTTTTTGCCTTGGGCTGTCAGGGAAGCGGTGGTAAAGCACAAAAGGCGGTGGCCGCCTTAATGGATCAGATAGCACAAAATCCAAGTGAAAAACCCGATTTTATATTATTACTTGGTGATAATTTTTATAATAGTGGCGTCAGCTCAGTATTCGATCCCGCCTTTAAAGATTTATTTATTGATATTTATGGCAACGTCGAACTTAACGCACTCAAAGATATTCCTTGCATCGTCATCCCCGGAAACCATGATGCAAACCGTCACGTCGCAACAACACTCGGCAAAAAGGGACTAGGGGTTTTGGGGCTGAATTTTGCTATTGCACAAGGTATTCCAAAAATAAATTACCAGATTGATCATTCTTATTTACCTGATACTACAAATAACTTTCCCACGATTGAAGCAAAGAAATTATTCTATCAACAACTCGAATTAAAAGTGGATGAATTGCCCAAATGGAATATGCCGGCACGCTTTTATTCACTGGTGATTGGCAAGGTGCAACTCTTTTGTATTGATTCAAACACGTATGTCAACGATTACCTCAATCTCGGCAAAAATCACGATAGATATAATCAAGCAGGTTGGTTACAAGAACAAGTAAAGCTTGCAAAAGAAGCGGGCCGCCAAACGATACTCGCTCTCCATCACCCGCCATTTACCGTTGGAAGACGCGCGTACGATGCATCCGATAGTGATATTTATTTATCATGCAATGAACTCACTTTACTTAAAGAAGACAAATTCCCCGAGAAGGCATCGTATAACGATTTACTGAAAGAATGTTTTACGCGGCAACAATTAAGTTTCAATTTAATTCTGACTGCGCACGATCACGATCTATATTATTACAATAACGGTGAATTTAATCCGCAAAATAATCTACTCACACAACTGACGCTAGGCGGCGGTGGTAGTGAATTGCAAGCTCGACTCAACTTTACTAATCAACAATACATGGGGACCTTTTTAAGAGAAAATGGGTTTGGCATCATCACTTGCGACACAAAGCAAATTCAACCTGTCAAAATTGATATTTACTCGACAAAGAACCACCACTTGAAATTTATCACCGATCATTGCAAACCCATACGTTTTTACCCGCAAACAATCAGTCAAACTGAACAAAAGGACATAGAAAATATTTGCGTCATTACACAAAAAGCGATTAATAAGTATTTCGACTTTCTAGCCAATCAACAAGACGATTCATCCGGCAGTTATCTTAGCCTCTTTAGTCCGAAAGGAAATATTACTCACGGACAAGGTGGCGTCGAGCGCGCACATCAATTATGGGCGTACATTAGTCAGACGACAGCAGATAATTATACAGATACCATCAAACGTATTTATGAACTTGCGCATAACAACGAACATTTTTTCTCTGCAAGCGAGCATTCGCTCATTACATTACTTGATGCGCAAATTAAAAAGGATTTACTTGGAAATACATTAGAAACATTGTATCGATCGGTATCGTCTTCCACTTTCAAACATTAGATTCATATCATTCTACCTGGATGCCAGCTAAAAGCGCGCTGGCATGACATCAATTTCCGGACTGTCATGCCAGCCGCACGTTTTTTGTGCGAGGTGGCATCCAAAAAATGCTTAAAAACACTAGATGCCAGCTTTCGCTGGCATGACAAGTGGATGTAAGCTTCGCTGGCATGACAAGTGGATGTAAGCTTCGCTGGCATGACAACACTGCCATACAAATAGACATGCGCTAAGCACGCACCATCCACATCGCATCACCATAACTATAAAAACGGTAGCGATTGGCAACGGCTGCACGATAAGCATGCATTACTTTTTTATGACCCGCGAAAGCTGACACTAACATTAACAAGGTGGAGCCGGGTAAATGTAAATTCGTAATTAATGCATCGGCAGTGCGAAATTGATAACCGGGGTAAATAAAAATATTTGTCTCACCTTGATACGGTTTAATCTCACCGCTTTGACTCGCAGATTCAAGCGCACGCAAACTGGTCGTGCCAACAGCTACCACTCGTTTACCGCGCGCTTTGGTTGCTTTGATTTTTTCACAAAGGAATGATGACACGTCAAGATACTCAGCATGCATTTTATGTTCGAGCAGATTCGGAACGCGTACAGGCATAAACGTACCTGCACCAATATGCAGCGTTAAATAAGCCATATCAATTTGTTTTTCTTTCAAGGTTTGCAACAAGGCTTCATCAAAATGAAGGCCTGCCGTGGGTGCTGCGACTGATCCTTTGAATTTCGCATAAACCGTTTGATAACGCACTTTGTCAGTTTCATCTGGTTCACGCTGCATATAGGGCGGCAGAGGAATATGACCAATGTGCTCGACGACAGCTAAAATCGTACGATCACCCGCCTCATAACTAAGCTCATAAAATTGGTCCTGCTTGCCAATAACACGAAGCCGGATATGCTCAGGGAAAAGAAGCTCATCCCCTATTTTTGGTGGCTTACTGACCCTGACCTGGGCGAGTAGGCGCGTCTCATCCAGGATACGCTCAACCAAAATCTCCACCTGACCGCCCGTCGTCTTTTGACCAAAAATACGGGCAGGAATGACTTTGGTATCGTTAAATACTAATAAATCCCCAGGTTGCAGCAATTCAACTAATTGATAAAAACGCCGATGCGCAATGCCCTCACCTTGGTCAAGGCAAAGCAGACGGCTCTCGCTACGCCTTTTCTCAGGGTAACGTGCGATTAGATCAGCTGGTAACTCAAATTGAAAATCACTTAGTTTCATTGGTTTTGTCTCAAATTTTCTTAAATTGGCCGTTCGCCCCGAGGAGGTTCACGCAGTGAACCGTCTCGAGGGGTTGTTCATGCTTTAAGACGAGACGCTGCGCGTCTCTCCTCAGCACGAACGGTAACCGTTTCATGTGTGCTGGCCTGTAATAATTTTCTCTTTATACCTCATTGTGAGCAATATCTTAACTATTTTATGCACTATTTCCACTATCCCTCTAGCTCCATTTTCGTTATCGTTATGATGGCACTGTTTCTAACCTAAGGATGGGGATATGAAAGAGAATGTCATTCAACTTGTCAGTGAGACTCATGCGTTTGCGCAGAAAAACAACCAGCAGCCCGTCAGTCAGGAATTACAAGAAGCTATCGAGGTGCTTATTGAACGCCTACGCAATCAAGACCCGATCAGTGAGCCAGATTAGCCGTGTTTTAAGGTCTCACCAACCCACCTTATCCCACTGAAATACGGCATAAATCGATGAAAAAGCTGGGTGCAAGTCCAAGCAATAACGCGCTTGCGCCATTGATACTCACCGCAACCAACATCCCGGAAGACATGCGAACAGGCAGACTAGCAGTGCCCTCTAGCGGCTCTTCAAAATACATATACATAACAACACGTAAATAATAATACGCGCCAATTAATGCAAAAAGGAGCGCAAGCACGGCAAGCCAAACGAGATTTGCCTGAACCAGCGCTTCCAATAAGCCTAATTTTGCTAAAAATCCAACCGTGGGTGGAACGCCTGCCATCGAAAATAAAAGCAGTAACATCATGAATGCAAGCCACGGATTACGCGCATTTAAACCGCGGTAATCTTCAAGATTATCAAATTCAATGCCATCGCGGCCCATAATAGTGATAATCGCAAACGCACCGGCTGCAACTAACACATAAGTTGAAATATAAAACATCGCTGCAGAATAGCCGAGTGTGGAATAAGGGCCTGCGATAAGACCAAGTAAGGTATAACCAATATGCGCGATAGAAGAATAAGCCAAGAGGCGTTTCAAATTCGTTTGCGCGATTGCGAGTACGTTGCCAAAAAACATGGATAGTATCGAAATCACGATTAAAATGTGCGACCAATCGACGTGTAAACTTGGCATTGCCTGCACTAGTATACGCATAGTCATCGCAAACGCAGCGACCTTTGGCGCGCTCGCAATAAATAGCGTGGTCGGTGTAGCTGAACCTTGGTACACATCCGGTACCCACATATGAAAAGGAACAGCACCAAATTTAAAAACAATACCGCTCAAAATAAAAATCAGCGCAATGACGGGGACAATATCGTGGCGATTTTGCAATACCTTTGCAACCGCGTTAATTTGCACATCACCGGTAACACCGTACAAAAGTGAAATACCATAAAGTAAAATGCCTGTTGCAAGCGATCCTAACACAAAGAATTTCATCGCCGCTTCTGCGGCGATAGCAGATTCTTTATTCATGGCGACCATCGCATAAAGCGCTAATGATAATAATTCCAACCCAAGGAAAATAGTCAAGAAACTATAGGCTGATACAAGTACCGACATACCCAGCACAGCAAATAAACCAAGCAAATAATATTCGCTGCGGGCAATTTTGCGCGCAGCAATATACTCGCGCGCATAAGCAAAGGCAAAAGCACTAAACACATAGATGAAAAGCTTCGATAAAACCGCGAGCCTATCCAGAATATAATGGCCGCTAAATGTCTCGATAGGACTTGCGGATTGATTATATTGAGACAATGCAAGCACGAACGCACCAACGAGGGCCGCTTGTGTTAAAATATAAGTGAGGATGCGATAGGTTTTTGGCAAAAAAACATCTGCCAATACAATAAAGCACACTGCGCAAAGCAGAAAAATCTCTGGCATGGCGAGAGACCATTGTGGCACGGTAAATTCCATCATTTATTCTCTCTATCTAAGCAAAGAAAACCGGCGCTGGGTTTAACGCAAACTCAGGCGGAATGCTTTGCAGTAATAAGTGACTAATCGTCACATGCAATACTTTTATAATTGGCTCAGGATATAAGCCAACGAAAAACACACCGATGGCGAGTAAAACATAGTTGGTAATTTCAACCCAACCAATATCTTTGAAATTCGCCACGTATTCATTCGCAACGGGACCAAAGAAAACTCGCTTATACATCCATAGCGTATAGGATGCGCTCAATATCAAGGTGAGTGCCGCAAAAAGCGCAACAAAGAAATGCGCCTGAAATGCGCTCATGATAATCATGAATTCACCTACAAAACCCGCTGTGCCAGGTAAGCCAACGTTTGACATGGCGAACAACATAAAGAATGCAGCAAAAATTGGCATACTATTTGCAACGCCGCCGTAATCTTTTATTAAACGGCTATGATTATAAAATCGTTCTGCAAGTAGTCCTACCCCCAAGAACATCGCACCGGAACCAAATGCGTGCGATACCATTTGAATCACAGCGCCTTCAAGACTCATGTAAGCATCTTGCAGTGACGCCATATGGCGCACAATGTCATACACCATGAAACAGCCGAGCGTTGCAAAACCCATGTGTGCAATGGATGAGTAAGCAATTAACTTTTTCATATCGGATTGCATAATGGCTATTAAGCCAATGTAAACAATGGCGATGAGCGATAAGACAATCATCACCCATGCAAATTCACTGCAAGCAAGCGGCGCAATCGGCATACTGAAGCGTAAAAAGCCATAAATACCCAGTTTCAACATCAATGCAGCTAACACGACCGATCCGCCAGAAGGTGCTTCGGTATGCGCATCAGGCAGCCACGTGTGCACTGGCCACATGGGCACTTTGACAGCGAAGGATAAAAGAAAGGCGAGAAATATCCAGGCTTGTACTTTAAATGAAAGCGGTAAGCCATAATAATCCTGAATCATAAAACTGCCGGTTTGATTGTAAAGATAAATCAACGCAACCAGCATGAGTATGGAACCCAAGAAAGTGAATAAGAAAAATTTAATGGAGGCGTAGGAACGGTTAGCACTGCCCCACATCCCAATGGATAGATACATTGGTATCAACATACCTTCCCAAAAAATATAAAAGAGAATCGCATCCATGGCACAAAAGACACCGACGATCATGCCTTGCATGGTCAAAAAGGCAGCCATGTACTGACTGACACGCACATTGACTGAATGACACCCTGCAATCACAACGAGTAACCCAGTGAAATTGGTCAAGATAATCATGACCAGTGATATACCATCTACACCTAAGGCATAATGAATTTTATAAGCATTTATCCAAAGATGGTCTTCAATAAATTGCATTTCATAACTGCTGGCATCAAAACCAAGATAAAGCGGAACACAGAGAAGCAAACTGATAATCGTAACAGCAACCGCAATACCTCTTGCGGTATTAGCATGCTTATCACCACCCGTTAAAAGAACAAGCACTGCACCAAGCAGTGGTAACCAGATTAAAGCAGAGAGAATGGGTAGGTTTGTAAGCATAATTATAGTCCTGCCATATACCAAACGAGTAGCGCAACCATTCCCAAGACCATGGCAAATGCATAGTGATAGAGATAGCCGGTTTGTACCTTGCGGGCCGTCTGTGCGATCCAGCGAATAAATCGTCCTGAACCATTGACAGCGACACCATCAATCAGTTTGACATCACTCACCTTATAAAAAAGAGATCCCAAATCTTGTGTACCATGCACAAGCACGATCTGGTTAAAATCATCAAAGCCATATTTACGCAGTAAAATGGCATAAATAACGGCGAAGCGTTTTTTGAGGACCTCTGCCCATTGCGGGAAGATGGTGAAAAACCACGCGGTCAAAATACCGGCCATTGCAATCCAGAAAGTGGGTGTCGTGCCTGCTTTGAGTGCCATTAGCTGCGCACCGTGAAATTCTTCCGCTAACTGAGGAAGCGCATTATGTTGCGGCAATACAAAAATGGTATTCCCTAATAAGGTTTGTTTCGCGTACAACATCGGGCGTATCAGTATTTCTCCTGAAATAACGCTTGGTATCGCGAGCATAACGAGTGGAAATAAAACAACCCATGGTGATTCTTGTACGCGGCCTTTCAGCGCGGCGGGCAAACGTTCTTTTCCATGAAATGTCATGAATAAGGCACGGAACGTATAGAGCGAGGTGACAAAAGCGCCGGCCAATACACAGTAATACGCATAATGCGCGCCTGGAATCGTACTAAAATGAACTGCGTCAATAATGGTATCTTTTGAATAAAATCCAGCGAACGGCGGGATCGCGCAAAGCGCAAGCGATCCGATAATAAACGTTAAATACGTGATTGGCATATAAGCGGCAAGCCCACCCATTCTTCGCATATCTTGTTCGTGATGCAGCGCAATAATGACTGAACCAGCCGCCAAGAATAATAACGCCTTAAAGAAGGCGTGTGTGATGAGATGAAAAATGGCCACATCGTAAGCGGATGCGCCTAATGCAACCGCCATGTAACCTAATTGTGATAAGGTTGAATAAGCAATCACGCGCTTAATATCGTATTGCACGACAGCGACCAAACCAGTAAAGAACGCTGTTGTGCCACCAATCACAAGAATTAAACTTAAAACCGCCTGTGAATATTCAAAAAGTGGTGACATGCGCGCAACCATATAGATACCAGCTGTCACCATCGTTGCCGCATGAATGAGTGCAGAGATTGGCGTTGGACCTTCCATCGATTCAGGCAACCACACATGTAATGGTACTTGCGCTGATTTACCCATTGCACCGATAAAGAGCAACAGGGAAATGACCGTGACCGCAGATACGTTGTAATTTGGAAATAAAGAAATCGTTTTATTCACTGCCTCTGGGACTTGTGGAAAAACATCCTGATAAGTCAACGACCCAAAATACATCAGCACGCCTGCGGTTGCTAAAATAAAACCGATATCACCAATGCGATTCACTAAAAACGCTTTTAAACTACCAAAGTTTGCCGTTTCGCGTTTAAACCAAAAACCAATTAAAAGATATGAAACCAAACCAACCCCTTCCCAACCAAAAAATAACAAGAGAAAGTTGTCTGCCAACACAAGCACTAACATGGCAAAGGTAAATAAGGAGACATAACTAAAAAAGCGTTGATAACCAGGATCATCAGCCATGTAACCAATAGTGTAAATGTGCACCATGAACGAAATAAAGAGCACGATCGCGAGCATTGTCGCGCTTAATCTATCAATCAAAAAAGCAACATCGAAATGGTACTGTCCGGACGTGGCCCAGGTATAGAAAGTATGATCTATCGCGCTCGACCCATCGATGACGATGACTTTAAAAACATAACAAGAGAGAAAAAATGCAATGCCTACAAGACCTACAACGATACGATGCGTGAGTGTTCTATCAAGTAGCTTGCCTAGCAAACCAGCAACCAGTGAACCGAATAGCGGCAGTAGCACAATCAATAACGAAAACCAAACTAGTATTCTTTCCACGTCCATTATCCTTTTAATGCATCAAGATCTTGAACTTCGATCGTTTGATGACTGCGATAGTAGACAACTAAAATCGCAAGTCCAATAGCCGCTTCAGCAGCAGCGACCGTCAAAATGAAAAACACAAAAACTTGTCCTGTCACATTCCCTAAAAAATAAGAGAAAGCGACAAAATTAGTATTCACCGCCAACAGAATTAATTCGATAGACATTAAAAGAACGATTAAATTTTTGCGATTGAGGACAATACCACTCACCCCTAATCCAAATAACATCGCTGCAACGATAAGAAACTCAGTCAGTGATACCATTATGCCTCCGGCTTAGCGTCTTGCGACAAATTAACCAAACGTACGCGATCTTCGGGTCGAGCTGCAATTTGTTCGCTTATGTTTTGGACCTTGCGACGAACTGGCCCTCGGTGAGTCAAGGTTATCGCCGCAATAATCGCTGCAAGCAATAAAACACCCGCTACTTCAAATGCATACACGTAATGCGTGTAAAGCACATCGCCCAATAATTTCAGGTTGTTATAATCAGCGGGATCAGCACCCGGCAACGGCATTTGCTTGATACCAAAATAATGTGGCCCAACTGCCGCGGCAATTAAACCTGTCATCAGCAACACGATAATTAAACCAAAGGGCAAGTAACGCACGAAACCACCCTGTTTTGATTCGCGATCAACGCTTAACATCATGACGACAAATAAAAATAAGGTCATGACAGCACCAACATAAACTAGGACCAAAATCAGCGATAAAAACTCAGCGCGCAATAACATCCAATTGCCTGCCATCGAAAAGAAAGTGACAACCAGTGAGAGTACACTGCGAACGGGATTACGCACCGTCACCACAGCCACGGCAGAAATAAGCGCAATACCTGAGAAGAGATAAAATATAAGATGTAGTGGTGTCAACATTATCTATAATCCTTATCTGCCGCTCTATCGTTTGCGATTTGCGTTTCGTATTTATCGCCTATCGCTAATAACTTTTCTTTTGTCAAAATATTTTGACCGCGTTCGCTCACGTGGTAATCCTGCATGTTCGTTAAAACAATTGAATCCACCGGGCACGATTCTTCGCAAAATCCGCAATAAATACATTTAAAGAGGTCTATTTCATAAAGTGTCGTGCGTCTTGATCCATCGTCGCGTGGTTCTGCTTCAATTTTAATAGCAAGCGCCGGACAAACCGCTTCGCATAACTTGCAAGCGATGCAGCGTTCTTCACCATTTGGATAACGTCGCAATGCGTGTATTCCACGAAAACGCGGCGAAAGCGGTGTCTTTTCGTCTGGATACTGAATGGTAAATTTCTTTTTCCAAAAATAAACGCCTGTGACTCGCAAACCAACCAGCAAGTCCCATAAGGTAAAACTTTTAATGTATTGTGTCAGGCGTCGCCACATTATTTTTGACCTCTCATCACACAAACCACGGGCTTAATTTAAATTGCACTGCTAATGCGATCAACACCACCCATATAAGCGTAAGTGGAATAAAGACTTTCCAACCTAATCGCATGATTTGATCATAGCGATAGCGTGGAAAAGTAGCCCTGAACCACAAATAGCAGTACAAGAAAAAGCTGGCCTTTAGCAATAACCAGAAAGGGCCTGGCACGATAGAAAACCAGTCAGCAAGATAAGGAATACCTTCAAACGGGGACAACCAACCGCCTAAAAAGAGCAGTGAAACGAGCGTTGAAATCAATACCATATTCGCATATTCACCGAAGAAAAAAAGTGCGAAGGTCACGCCTGAATATTCAACATGAAAACCTGCAACTAATTCTGATTCACCTTCAGCCACGTCAAACGGTAAACGATTGGTTTCAGCAACGCCTGATACCCAAAACACAATAAAGAGCGGAAGCAAGGGCAACCAATACCAATGCCATAATCCGCCTGCTTGCGCCATGACAATGGTTTGAAAATTTAACGAACCCGCCGCCATCATCACACCAATTAAGGCAAAACTCATGGCAATTTCATAGGAAATCGCTTGAGCGGCTGAGCGCAACGCGCCAAACAAAGCATATTTTGAATTGGACGCCCAACCTGCAATCAAAATGCCATAAACACCAAGTGATGAAATAGTCAGTGTATACAAGACGCCCGCATTGATATTAGCAAGCACAACACCTTCATCAAATGGAATCACTGCCCAGGCAATCAACGCTGTACTAAACGTAATAATCGGTGCGATCACAAAGAGATAATGATTTGACGCCGTTGGAACCACGATTTCTTTTGTTAATAATTTGATGGTATCTGCAAATGGTTGTAACAATCCGCGTGGGCCAATACGGTTGGGGCCAATACGAACGTGCATATAACCAATCACTTTGCGTTCAAGGAACGTAAGATACAAAACAATCACTACTAACCCGACAATGATAGCGATAACTTTGAGTGCCGTGAGTACGATTAAAAATATAGTTTCCAGCATTTATGCCTTCTCAACTTTAATTTCACCAAATAAATCACCCAGGACCGCGCTTGCATCTGTCGCACCCGCCATCCAGACAGCTTCTTTTGCCACTCGATTATCCAATACAACAGGTAACAAGATCGCACTGGCCGCTTGGCTTACTTTGACCATATCGCCTGTTTGTAACTGCAATTGACTGGCTGTTTCGGAATGAAGGCGCACTTCAAGCAAATTACCTTCCATGATGGTTTGCGCTTTTTGCAGTGGTCCTGCACGACGCACTAAACTATCAATCGCATAGATCGGAATTTCACCGATACGTTGCATGGCTGCTTTTATCGCTGGCAATGCATACGCCGTTTTTTCTTGCACTTGCATCGTGAACGTCTGCATGCTTGCAATGACTGCATTCACTTCTTTTGTCACTTCTTCTGCGCTTTCATAATCAAAACCACTAAGTTGCAAGAAATTACCAAGCACACGTAATACTTTCCACGCAGGACGCGATGAACCATAGGCTTTTGTAACGCCATGAAAATGTTGCGCAATCCCCGCTGCATTCACAAACGTACCTGCAGTTTCAGTAAATGGCGTGATAGGTAAAATAATATCGGCATGCGCTTCTAACGTGGGATTGCGATACATTGATAATGCAATCACGGTGCTTGCTTGCCGCAATGCCTCTATCGCAAGCGTTGCATTCGCACAATCTAGATCCGGTTCAACATTCAATAAAATATAAGCTTTGCGCGGCGTCTTAAGCATTTCATATGCATTTAATCCTACTTCGTCCGCCAAAAGCGCACCAGGCAAACGATGTGGAATCACGCCTGAAAGCCAAGCACCTGCACTATTTGCACCATCGGTCATGAAGACCAAACGGCCGCTTGTCGCTGTTACCAAGCGTTGCGCTAGTTGACGAATCAGCGCTGCTTCTTCGTGATGCATTGAAAGCGCACCGACAATGACACACACTTTCTGTTTTGCTTTTAGCAGATTCGCAATCGCTTCTGCGCAAGTATCACGATTTGCCTCTCCCTTTAATTGCGCGAGAATAGCGGCGAGTGTTTGCGGTAATCGTTGCGGTGCAATAATCGCTTTTGCACTGAGAGCAAAATTAAATTGATAATCAACCGGATTAATGGCAACAACAGCTGCGCCATTTGCAATCGCACGGCGAAGTTGCAGTGCTGCAATCGGTTGTTCTTTTTGGAGGTTGCTGCCAATCAATACAATGGCATCACATTCAGAAAGCGCGGTCATTGGCATTTCCATGCCAGGATAGGCAGGCATTTCTGCTTGGTCACGCATATCTTTTTCACGCAATCGATGATCGATATGCGGACTACCTAATGCACGCATGAGTTTTTGTAATAAATAAAATTCTTCCAGCGTTGAATTAGGTGATGCCAACGCACCTAGTTGATCAGGACCATCCACATTCAACACCTTTTGCAAACGTTCAACAACAAGTGAAAAGGCTTTTTCCCAGGAAACCGTTTGCCATTGGCCGCCAATTTTAGCGCGCGGCTCGCTTAAGCGATCAGCATGATAAAGACCGGTATAACTATAACGATCACGATCTGCAATCCAGGTTTGATTAATATGTGCATTCTCGCGCGGCACGACACGCATAACATCACCATTACGTGTATGCACAAATAAATTGGAACCAATACAATCATGCGGGCTCACGCTTGGTGCTTGCTCTAATTCCCACGCACGCGCCGTAAAACGATAGGGTTTTGAGGTGAGCGCACCAACAGGGCAAAGATCAATAATATTACCCGATACTTCTGATTTAACTGCCTCTTCAACGTACGTACCAATTTCTGCATGTTGCCCGCGATACGTAATGCCCAGTTCACGCATGCCGGCAACTTCATCGCCAAAGCGAACACAGCGCGTGCAATGAATACAACGCGTCATTTCAGTTGCGATCAGTGGTCCTAAATTTTCATCTTGTACCGAACGTTTACATTCATCATAGTCTGAATGTGAAGAACCATGACCCATCGATAAATCTTGCAATTCACATTCACCGCCTTGATCGCAAATCGGGCAATCGAGGGGATGGTTAATTAAAAGGAATTCCATCACCGCACGCTGTGCGTCAATGCTGCGCTGTGACTTCGTCAATACTTTCATGCCAGGGGTTATCGGTGTTGCACAAGCAGGCAATGCTTTTGGTACTTTCTCAACCTCCACTAAACACATACGACAATTTGCCGCGATCGACAAATGTTTGTGATAACAAAAGCGTGGGATATAAATACCCGCTTCATCAGCGACCTGAATCACTGTTTGATTAGGTTTTGCCGTTAATTTCCGCCCATCTATTTCAATTTCGATATCGGACATGGTCAACTTTCCGTTCCCGGTAAACATTTACCGTGTTCAACATGGTAAACAAATTCATCGTAAAAATGTTTTAATGCACCGCCTACAGGCCATGCAGCGGCTTCGCCAAAGGCGCAAATGGTACGGCCTTCAATATTTTTTGCAGCGCGCCGTAACGTTTCAATATCATCCATGGTTGCCTTGCCTGCTTCGATATCACGAACCAGGCGATATAACCAACCGGTTCCTTCGCGGCATGGCGTACATTGTCCGCAAGATTCTTCCATATAAAATTTCGCGATGCGTTCCAGTACGCGAACGATACACGTCGTTTCATCCATCACAATAACAGCACCTGAACCAAGACCTGTGCCCGCTTTTTGCATGGCATCAAAATCCATGGTCATCTCCATGATTGCCTCTCCCGGCAACATGGGCATTGATGAGCCGCCTGGAATAACAGCTTTTAACTTATTACCCTGTCGAACACCGCCAGCAAGCGCCAATAAATCTTTAAACGGTGTGCCAAGCGGCACTTCAAAATTGCCAGGATGATTGACGTGTCCTGTCACTGAAAAAATCTTTACACCGCCATTATTGGGTTTGCCTAAACCTAAAAACCAGTCTGGGCCTTTTTCCATAATGACGGGGATAGAGGCGAAGGTTTCAGTATTGTTAATCGTGGTTGGTTTGCCATAAAGCCCTTTTGCCGCTGGAAAGGGTGGTTTAAAACGCGGATAACCACGCTTACCTTCCAACGATTCCATCAAGGCGGTTTCTTCACCGCAAATATAAGCACCTGCCCCAAGATGCGAATACAATTCAAATTGAACACCTGAACTCAATATATTGTTGCCGATCAAACCTGCACTGCGCGCTTCTTCTAACGCGGCTTCAAAACGTTCAAACGGTTCCCAATACTCACCGCGAATATAATTGTAAGCAACCGTCACCCCCATGGCATAAGCGGCGATAGCCATCCCTTCAATTAACTGGTGTGGATTAAAGCGCAAAATATCGCGATCTTTGCACGTACCTGGTTCGCCTTCATCTGAATTGCAAAGAATATATTTTTGTCCCGGTAAATCGTGACGAATAAAACTCCACTTCAAACCAGTTGGAAATCCTGCGCCACCGCGACCGCGTAAAGCAGAGGCCTTCACCGCTTCCACGACTTTTTCAGGCGGCGTTTTTTCACGTAAGATTTTTTTCCACTGCTCATAACCGCCAGCACTCAGGTACGTTGCTAACGTCCATGGCTTATCGAGATGCAGCGTTCGGAAACAAACGTCATTTGCCATCAGTCAACCGCCTTTGAACCATATTTATCATTATTCACCATGCTCAGTATGACACCGGAGAACATTCGTCAAACTGCGTCATGCCAGCGAAAGCTGGCATCCAGAATAAACCTGAGAAAAGCCTGGATGCCAGCTTTCGCTGGCATGACACAGTTTCATAAACACCCTCGATACCGCTGACAAACATTACGTTAACTAGACAATGCATTTATTATCTCATCCATCTTTTCTGGCGTGAGGTTTACGTGATACTGTTTACCAATATTGCAAACGGGTGCTGCAACACAAGCCCCTAAACATTCCACTTCTTTTAAGGTAAAGCTGCCATCTTTCGTTGTTTCATTTACATCGATGCCTAAACGCTTTTTAAGATGCGCTAAGATTTTATCAGAGCCATTTAAGCAACAAGAAATATTGGTGCAAAGATTGATAACGTGTTTGCCCACTGGATCGAGCGAATACATGGTATAAAAGGTCGCAACTTCATATACGGCAATCTTGGGTAATTCTAAATAGGCAGCAACGGCATCCATCAACGCAAGTGTGAGAAACCCTTGATTTTCTTCTTGAACAAGACGCAATGCTTCAAACACACCAGAGCGTTTTTTATCGGGTGGGTAGCGAAGCAGCCATTGATCAAGTTTATCGCGCACCGCTTGCGATAAAGTGGTTATTTCATTTTCGCTCATCATCGATCAATCTCGCCAAACACAATATCTAAACTGGATAGCACAGACACCACATCAGCAATCATGTGGCCGCGTATCATTTCATTTAATCCGGCTAAATGCGGGAATCCCGCTGCACGGATTTTTAATCGGTACGGTTTATTCGCACCATCTGAAATCAAATAGACGCCAAACTCACCTTTAGGATGTTCAACAGCGGCATAAGCTTCACCTTCTGGCACCACATAACCTTCCGTCATGTTTTTAAAATGGTGAATTAAGGCTTCCATACTGATTTTCATTTCTTCGCGTGAGGGCGGCGCTATTTTGTAATCATCAATCATGACAGGGCCAGGATTTTTACGCAGCCATTCTACACATTGACGAATAATATGATTTGATTGACGCATTTCATTCATACGCACCAGATAACGATCGTAACAATCACCATTCACACCGACGGGTATCATGAAATCTAATTTGTCATAGACTGCATACGGTTGTTTCCTACGTAAATCCCACGCCACA
>MGYG01000081.1 GCA_001801635.1 Gammaproteobacteria bacterium RIFCSPHIGHO2_12_FULL_43_28 | reverse complement strand
ATTGCTGACAGTAAAAATCCGCTTGGCCCACGCGGTTTTCTTTTGCTATATAGCCGCATGCATGGCAACACTGGCTAGTATGCTGTGGATTTACACTTAATAGCAATCCACCTCGCCACGTTTGTTTGTATTCAAGTTGTCGCTTAAATTCACCCCAACCTTGATCGAGAATAGATTTATTTAACCCTGACTTTGCTTTGACACGACGGCCAGGTTTTTCACGATCGCCACGTGCTGACTTGCTCATGTTGCGGATTTTCAATTCCTCAACAACAATTAATGCGTGGTTATTGCTTAATTGGGTCGAGGTCTTGTGGAGAAAATCGCGACGTGACCGCGCAATGCAGCTATGGATCATTTGAACGCGTTTCTTTTGCTTCTTCCAATTACATGAAAATTTTTCTTTGCGTGACAACTTACGTTGCTCTTTTGCTAATTTTATCTCAACTGCTTTAAACGCATTGATTGGTCCAATTGCACTACCATTAGAGAGCGCCGCAAAGCGCTTCACGCCAAGATCAATTCCGATGGCACTGGTTGCAGGATGGTTTGCAACTGCTTTCTCAATTTCAACCTGAATGCTAAGAAACCAATGAGGGCCCTGCTTGCTAATCGTTGCATTTTTAGGAGTGCCTTCAATATCGCATGATTTAAAAAATCCGACCCAGCCTATTTTTGGCAAGTAAACTCGTCGATTTTCGAGCTTAAATCCCTGCGGAAACCTAAAACTGCTATGCTGATTTCGCTTGCGCCATGTGGGTAGTTTTTTTAACGGCTGGTTTTTATCAAATGCATCACGAAAAGCTTTATCGAGGTCTTTCAGTTTTTGCTGCAACACTTGCGAATGACAGGCTTTAAAGAAACCATATTCATCTGAACTTTTCCAGAGGGCCAGCCAAAACGCTGCTTCGTTATACCAAAAAATCGGTTGCCTTGCTTCGAGCCGGCGCAATGAAATGGCCAACACCATGTTCCAAAGTTTGCGCGCGCAACCTGCAAACTGATCGAATTTTTCTTCTATCAGCGGGGTTGTTTTCAATCTGAATCGATAGGCTTTCCTTATTTTCATTCGTGCAGTATAGTCCTGATTTATTGCAATTCAAGTAGGTTCAAAATAAAAATGGGCGCCTTATATCCCCGCCCTGAAGGACGGGGTTTTACGGCGCGGTGGATAAAAATAAACAACCGGAATTAGCTCAGGAATTAGATGATCACCTTCAGCTTATAAGTGAATTTGCGAAATATAGAAGAGAACAACAAAAAATCACAACACCGTCAAAGCCTTTAAGTTCACCAAAAATGTTTAGCGCAACTTCACCAATGCAAATGCAAGAGTGGGTTAGCGACAATAGGTTACAACGACAATAAGAATGGGAAATTTCTCAAAAATTCATTACAAAAAAGCCAAGTTAGCTTTCACTAACTTGGCTTTTAAATTAAAAAATATCAAAAAAACCTAGGCTACAGCCTCTTCATCACGACGACCAACTAATTCTACGATCGCCATCGGTGCTTTATCACCGCTACGAAAGTCACATTTTAAGATGCGCAAGTAACCACCTGGGCGAGCCTTGAAGAAAGGACCGATTTCGGTAAATAACTTTTGAACCATATCTCTATCACGAAGGCGTGTGAAAGCTAATCTGCGCTTATGCAAAGTATCTTCTTTAGCTAACGTGATAAGCGGTTCAAAGAATCGTCTTAATTCTTTTGCCTTTGGTAAGGTTGTTTTAATAACTTCATGGCGCAACAAGGAAACCATCATATTTTGAAACATCGCTTTACGATGACTGCTTGTACGACTGAGATTTCTACCACTATTTCGATGACGCATGATTAAAACCCTTTATAATATTACTTTAATGATTAGGAATTTATTCCTAATGCGTTAAAAACTACTTCTTGCCTAACTCTTTATCCGAAGCAGGTGAACGCCAACCTTCAATTTTGGTACCCAATGCTAACCCATGAGCAGCGAGTACATTCTTAATTTCAGTTAATGATTTTTTACCTAAATTCGGTGTCTTCAGTAAATCTGATTCTGCACGTTGTACTAAATCGCCGATGTAAAAGATATTTTCTGCTTTTAGACAATTAGCCGATCTGACCGTTAACTCAAGATCATCCACCGGTCTATGATAGATAGGATTCACAGAGTCTTCATGTGAAGCACTTTCTTCGATCGCTGGCGCTGATTTCAAATCAACAAACGTAGCTAATTGTTGTTGAAGAATCGTTGCTGACCTTCTAATGGCTTCTTCTGGATCTAACGTTCCATTGGTTTCAAGATCAATGACTAATTTGTCCAAGTCTGTACGTTGTTCAACACGCGCATTCTCAACAGCGTATGAAACACGATGCACCGGACTAAAGCTTGCATCAATATGCAATCCACCAATCGTAACCTTACCTTCTGACTTACGGGTATGAACGACGGCTGGTTGATAACCACGACCCAACAACACCTTAAGTGTCATGTTAAGCGAGCCATTTTCGTTTAAATGTGCAATAACATGTTCTGGATTAACAATTTCAACGTCATGCTCTGGCTCAATATCACCCGCAAGAACTGGACCAGGTCCTTTCTTGGTAAGTTTTAGTGTTACATCATGACGACCATGTAACTTGATTGATACACCCTTCAAATTCAACAGGATTTCAACTACATCTTCTTGCACACCAGGAAGTGCGCTGTATTCATGTAGTACACCATCAATTTTTGCCTCAACTATCGCAGCACCAGGCATAGATGACAGCAATATTCTGCGTAGGGTGTTGCCTAACGTATATCCAAAGCCACGTTCCAAAGGTTCCAACGTGATCTTTGCATGAAATGGCGAGATTGTCTCAACAGCAATTTCGCGAGGCGTTAAAAAATCAAATGGATTATTTTGCATGTAACAACCTCTCTATCCCAGAAATGACTTATTTAGAGTAAAGCTCAACAATTAACTGTTCATTAATGTCAGGCGGTAACATATCTCTATCCGGTGCAGTTTTAAACGTGCCGGAGAAAGCTGCGGAATCTACCTCTAACCAATCGCAGCCTGGTCTTGCTTGAGCAAGTGATAATGCTGATTGAATTCGAAGCTGCTTCTTTGCACCTTCACGTACGGTGACAACATCACCAGACGCTAACAAATATGAAGGTATGTTGACTATCTTGCCATTTACCAAAATACCACGATGGCTAACTAATTGTCTTGCTTCAGCACGTGTGGCACCAAAACCCATGCGATAGACAACATTATCGAGTCTACGCTCTAATAATTTTAACAGATTTTCACCTGTTGAACCTTTGAGACGGGAAGCTTCGGCAAAATAGTTTCGGAACTGACGCTCTAAGATACCATAAATTCGACGAACTTTTTGCTTTTCACGAAGCTGTACACCATGTTCAGTTTCTCGGCCACGTCTAGCACCATGTTGACCAGGTGCTGTGTCTAGTTTACATTTTGAATCAAGCGGTCTAACACCACTTGTCAGTGAAAGATCCGCTCTTTCTCTACGAGAAAGTTTGCATCGTGGACCCAAATATCGTGCCATTCTTTATCTCCTGTTACACGCGTCGCTTCTTTGCAGGACGGCAACCATTAAACGGAATACCGGTGACATCTGTTATAGAAAGTATTTTTAAACCAGCAGAATGCAGCGCTCTGACGGCAGATTCTCTACCGGGGCCTGGGCCTTTGACTCTGACCTGTAGATTCTTCATGCCGTACTTTTCGACAACTTCTTGACCAGCTTTTTGTGCGGCTTCACCAGCAGCATATGGGGTTGACTTACGTGAACCACGGTAGCCACAACTTGAAGCGCTGCTCCAGGCAACGACATTCCCCTGGACATCTGAAATAGTTACTAACGTATTGTTAAATGACGAATTAATGTGGGCGATACCATCACCGATTTGTCGTTTTACTTTTTTACGTGTTTTTGAGGCTGATTTAGCATCATTTGATGCTGGTGCCTTTTTATCTGCTGCGTTTGCCATCTACTATTCTACCTTTATTTGCCTTTTCTTTTGCCTTTACGGGTTCTTGCATTCGTACGTGTTCTCTGACCATTCGTTGGAAGGCCGCGTTTATGCCGCATTCCGCGATAAGTACCTAATTCTATTAAGCGCTTGATGTTCATCGCGACTTCACGACGCAAATCACCTTCCACGCGAAATTTATTCACCTCTGCGCGCAAACTCTCAAGTTCAGCCTCAGTCAAGTCTTTTACTTTCTTCGTTGGATCGACCTGCGCACCTTCGCATACCACTTGGGCACGCCTTCTACCAATACCATGGACGGCAGTCATGGCAATCACAACATGCTTACGCTCTGGTATATTTACACCTGCAATACGAGCCATCCCATCACTCCTAGCTACACTTTATGAACTCAAAATCAATTACTAATTAAGGCATGCAAAAAACGCATGATTCTAGTGTTTTATTTTAAAAAAATCAACCCTGCTTTTGTTTGTGTCGTTTCTCAGTGCAAATCACCCTAACCGTGTTCTTTCGACGGATGATCTTGCAATGGCGACATATTTTTTTAACTGACGCACTTACTTTCATAAAATTTTCCTCGTGTCCTAGCTTTGCATTTTTACAAGTTTACAGCACAGCCTGCTTTTTATCGGGAAGTTAAACCACCACCTCTTAGATTCGCCTTCTTCAATAGTGACTCATATTGAAATGACATAATGTGGGATTGCACCTGAGCCATGAAATCCATGACTACCACCACAATAATTAACAAGGAGGTACCACCGAAGTAAAAAGGTACATTCCAAGCTAAAATCATAAATTCAGGCAATAAGCAGACTAGAGTAACATAAATTGAACCTGTCAGGGTTAACCTAGTCATGACGCCATCAATATAACGCGCTGTTTGTTCACCCGGACGGATTCCAGGGATAAAAGCACCTGATTTTTTTAAATTTTCCGCTGTTTCCTGCGGATTGAATACAAGTGCAGTATAAAAGAAGCAGAAAAATATAATACCAGCGCCAAACAGTAGCATATGCAGTGGTTGCCCTTGCTGCAAAGAGACACTTAATGTATTCAACCAAGCAAATCCTCTAGCATTGCCAAACCATTGCGCAATAGTCGCTGGGAACAAAATCAAACTAGATGCAAAAATCGGCGGAATAACACCAGCCATATTTATTTTTAACGGTAAGTGTGTGCTTTGTGCTGAGTAAATCTTACCACCTTGCATTCTTCTAGCATAATTTATCGTAATTTTACGTTGTGCACGCTCAATAAAAACGACAAACGCCACAACCGCTACTACTGCCGCAAGAACAAGCAGGAGAATCACAAACTGTAACTGACCCTCGCGCACTTGCTCTAGGGTTCTTCCTAAGGCGGATGGCAAACCTGCAACAATGCCAGCAAAGATAATCATGGAAATACCATTACCTATGCCGCGTTCAGTCACTTGTTCACCCAGCCACATCAAAAAGACAGTACCCGTTACCAACGTTAATGCTGTTGTTACATAAAATGCCAAATCAGGCGAAAGAGCTACATGATTCACAACAAGCATTTTAGATAGACCAATCGCCTGGAATGTCGCCAAAACGACTGTTCCATAGCGTGTATATTTATTTAACTTCCGCTGTCCTGACTCACCTTCTTTACGTAACTCAGATAACTGAGGTGACATAACTGACAGCAACTGGACAATAATAGAAGCTGAAATATAAGGCATAATCCCAAGGGCAAAAACACTAAAGCGCATTAACGCGCCGCCGGAGAACATATTAAACAAGCCAACAATATTATTTTGTTGTGCATGAAAAAGTTCTTGTAGGCGCAACGGATTCAAGCCCGGCACAGGTATGTAAGAACCAACCCTAAAAATGACTATAGCAAACAGCACGAAAAGCAAGCGTTGCTTTAAGTCAGAAAATCCACTCGATTTAAGGGTTGCCCCAAGCCTACCTGCCGTCATTTTAAGCCTCTACTTTTCCCTTCGCCGCTTCGATTGCCTTTTTTGCTCCAACGGTTGCCGCTATACCACGAAGTGTCACTGCTTTTGTAATTTCACCAGAGCCAATCACTTTGACATCTTTAGTACTGCGACGAACTACACCAGCTTCAATTAAAACGGCCAAGTCAATTTCTGTCGCATCGATCGCATTCAATTCAGACAAATAGACTTCTTCACGATATAAAGCCTGACGGGAACGAAAACCAGATTTTGGTATGCGTCTTTGTATAGGCATCTGACCGCCTTCAAAGCCAACTTTATGATAACCACCTGCTCTCGCTTTTTGGCCTTTGTGACCTTTACCGCAGGTTTTACCTTTTCCTGAACCAATTCCACGACCCAAACGCTTTGACGTTTTCTTAGAGCCTGGCGCTGGTTGTAACGTATTAAGCTGCATTTTTGTAACCTCTAGAGATAAATCGTATCGTTATGATTATGATTTTTGTTCAACCAGCTCTTCTACTGTCTTACCGCGCTTAGCAGCAAAATATTCTGGCGGTGATATACTTTGCAAAGCATTTAATGTTGCACGTACAACATTAATTGGATTTGTTGATCCGCCAATTTTAGCAAGAACATTCTTCACACCGAGTACTTCGAATACAGCACGCATCGCACCACCAGCAATAATACCGGTACCATCTGATGCAGGCTTCATCAATACACGTGTCGCACCGTGTTTACCAACAATAGCGTGATGCAGTGTATCGCCTTTCAACACGACCTGACGCATATTCTTGCGTGCATCCTCAAGCGCCTTTTGTATGGCGACAGGAACTTCTCTTGCTTTACCTCTGCCGATACCGACACGCCCCTTACCATCGCCAACAACCGTGACAGCACCAAAGGTGAAAATCTTACCGCCTTTAACAACCTTTGTATTACGTGACACATGGACTAGCTTCTCAATATAGCCGTCACTTTTTGTACTTTGATCAAAACTTCCCATAGCTCACCTTTAAAATTGGAGTCCAACTTCTCTTGCAGCATCTGCAAGTGCTTTAATACGACCGTGGTATAAAAATCCTGATCGATCAAATGCAACGCTATCTATGCCTGCTTTTAGCGCTCTTCCCGCAAGAAGTTTGCCAACTTCTTTAGCCGCATCAATATTGCCAGTTACCTTAATTTTGTCTTTTAACTCTTTATCAAGTGTAGAAGCAGAAACTAAGGTTTTTGCTCCGTCAGAGGTGATAAGTTGCGCATACATATGACGTGATGTCTTATGTACAGAGAGGCGCATTACACCCAACTCAAGTATTTTTTTACGGGTTCGTTTTGCCCGACGTAATCTTGTATTTCGCTTATTCATTGGCCCTATACCCTATTCACCGCATTACTTTTTCTTGGTTTCTTTAAGTTCAATTTTCTCGTTTGCATATCGTATACCCTTTCCTTTATATGGTTCTGGGCTACGCATGCTACGGATTTCTGCCGCTACTTGTCCAACGACTTCTTTACTAGCACCCTTGATCACAATTTCTGTTTGTACCGGTGTTTCAATAGTGATGCCTTCTGGCACAGCGTATTCAGTCGGATGAGAAAAACCAAGGCTTAGGGATAAAACCTTACCCTTCGCTTGTGCTCGATAACCAACACCTACTAATAATAATCTTTCTTGAAAGCCCGTCGACACGCCATAAACTGCATTATGGATTACCGCTCTCATCGTACCTGGAATAGATTTGTGGAGTTTTCTCACAACGCCAGTCATTCCCTCCACTTCTTTGTCTTGACTGACATTAATGGTGTTATTTTCTACATTAATCTTCACAAAAGGATGTAATGACACTGTTAGTTGGCCTTTAGGTCCTTTTGCCAATAGTGTTTCACCCTGAATTTTAACATCAACCCCAGCTGGTATAGCAATTGGTCTTCTAGCAATTCTTGATGTCGTCATGCTGCTCTCCTACTCAACTGTGCACAAGACTTCGCCGCCAACCTGCTGTGCACGCGCAGCTCTATCTGACATCACTCCTTTAGGAGTGGAAACTATAACAATACCGAAACCACCACGAACTGTCGGTAGATCGTTACAGCCTCTATAGACGCGTAATGATGGCTTGCTTATACGCTTAATGCTATCGATTACAGGACGGCCTTGGAAATACTTCAGTTCAACTGAGATATTTTTTTTATTTCCATTAGAAATAACTTCGTATTGGCCTACGTAACCTTCATCTTGCAACACCTTGAGCATGTCATTTTTAACATTTGAATAAGGCATGGTGATCGTTTTAATCCCCATCGCCTGAGCATTCCTTATTCTGGTGAGCATATCTGCAACTGGATCTTGCATCGACATCTTTTATACCTCTCATTTTGGCTTTAGCCACTTATATACGCTACCAACTTGCCTTATGCATACCAGGAACCATGCCACTGACGGTAGCAATTCGCATATGCAATCTGCATAACCCGGTCAATCTATTGTAAGCACGAGGACGGCTGCATAATCTGCAACGGTTGCGCTGACGGATTTGGCTTGAATCACGTGGTAAACTCTGCAACTTAAGCATTGCTTCCCAACGTTCACCTTCTGACAAATTAATGTCACTCACAGCATTCTTTAATGCATCACGCTTTTCGCGATGTTTATTAGCCAGCTTTGCACGCTTCAGATTTCGATTTGTTACGGATTTTCTTGCCATATCTTAACTCACTTCTTTCTCTCTAAAGGGAAAATTAAATGCCTGCAAGAGAGCAAAGGCTTCTTTATTAGTCTTCGCTGTGGTAGTGATAGTAATATCCATACCTCTGATTGCATCTATTTTGTCATAATCGATTTCAGGGAAAACAATCTGTTCCTTCACACCAAGACTGTAGTTACCGCGACCATCGAATGACTTGGCACTCACACCACGAAAGTCACGTACCCGTGGCAAAGCGATAGCAATCAATCGATCCAGAAATTCATACATCCTGTCATTGCGTAAAGTTACCTTGCAACCAATTGGCCAACCTTCTCGGATCTTAAAGCCGGCAATTGACTTGCGAGCAAGTGTTGTTACTACCTTCTGACCCGTAATCTTTTCGAGATCCGCTACCGCATTCATCAATATTTTCTTGTCAGTCGCAGCTTCACCAACACCCATGTTGACTGTTACTTTCTGAATACGTGGCACCTGCATAATAGAGGTATAACCAAACTTTTCTTTCAGTTTTGGCGTAATTTCTTTCTTGTATAAATCTGACAGCCTTGGCATAACTACACCCTTTAATTCTTAATCTCTACAGCTTGATCACTAGCCTTAAAATACCGCACACGTTGACCGTCTTCCAATTGACGTATACCAACTCGACTTCCTTTTTTTGCGGTAGGATCAAAAACCATCACGTTAGAACGATGAATAGACATTGATTTAGGAATAACACCACCACGATCTCCGGTATTCGGATTTGCTTTGACGTGCTTTTTAGCAAGATTAATACCATCGACCAGCAGCCTTTCTCCTCCATCAACGATGGAAAGAACGGTACCTTTTTTACCTTTGTCTTTACCTGTAGTAACGATAACTTCGTCACCTTTTTTAATCTTATTCATAGTCACTTCTCTATATCAGCTAAACTAGAGAACTTCTGGTGCCAACGATATGATTTTCATAAAGTTATCACCGCGGAGCTCTCTTGTAATCGGACCAAACACACGCGTCCCTATCGGCTGCAACTGTGCATTTAAGAGCACGACTGCATTTTCGTCGAATCGGATAGTTGAACCATCAGGTCGCCTGATACCTTTTTTTGTTCGAACGATAACAGCGTTTAGAACTTCGCCTTTTTTCACCTTACCTCGAGGAATAGCTTCTTTAACAGAAACCTTAACAACATCCCCAATTCCGGCATATCGACGTCGGGATCCACCCAACACCTTTATACACATCACGCGACGTGCACCGCTGTTATCAGCCACATCGAGCATTGTCCGCATCTGAATCATGCTTTACTCCGACTTTACTGCTACGCTCATTTGAGCTCGCCAATATTATCACGTTTATTTAAAAATAAAAGCTTAAACAAGAATTTTTTCGTGCCAGAAGATAGAAAAATCTAGGAGCATCATTACCTTAGAAGCTGCTAACCAATCCGCTAACACACTAAATTATTGTTGTTCTTTTCGTTTTACTACCTCAACCAGCTTCCAACGCTTGGTTTTAGATAGCGGTCTGCTGTGCTGGATCATGACTAAGTCACCGATTTTGCAGGCATTTTCTTCATCGTGCGCATACATCTTGGAATAGCGTCGCACATACTTACCGTATAGCGGGTGCTTTACCTTACGCTCGATCTGAACAACGATGGTTTTATCCATCTTATCGCTAATGACGGTACCAACTATTGTTCTAGGCTCTTTTTTCAGCTCTATGCTATTTGTTTCTGCCATACTCATACCCTTGAACCTTTCTCATTTAATATCGTTTTAATGCGAGCAATGTTCTTTCGCACTTGACTAAAAAGGTGACCTTTCGGTGCCTGACCCGCACCCCTTTGCATTCTTAGGTTAAACTGTTCGCGCATAAGGCTTAACAGTTCTTGTTTAAGTTCTTCAATTGATTTTGCTTTTAAATCGACTGCTTTCATTAGATGACCGTCCGCGCTACAAACGTTGTTTTTACAGGTAATTTAGCTGCCGCAAGTCTTAATGCTTCTTTAGCTAAATCCTCTGGAATACCCTCAATTTCGAACATGACGCGGCCTGGCTGCACCAATGCGACCCAATACTCGACAGCGCCCTTACCAGAACCCATTCGAACTTCAAGTGGTTTCTTTGTTATTGGTTTATCTGGGAATATTCTAATATAAACCTTACCGCCACGCTTAACATGGCGAGACAATGCACGCCGGGCTGATTCTATTTGTCTTGCGGTAATCGCGCCATGTTCTAAGGTTTTTAAACCATACTCGCCATGGGATACGCTTGTGCCACGACAAGAAACCCCTCTGTTGCGACCCTTAAACTGCTTCCGGTATTTTGTACGCTTTGGCTGCATCATAAACTATTTCTCCTGCTTAGCGCTTTTTTCAGTGTTTTCAGCTTGGGTAGTTTTGTCACCCAATACTTCACCTTTAAATATCCAAACCTTGACGCCAATAATACCGTATGTGGTTTGAGCTTCAGCCAGCGCATAATCTACATCTGCACGAAAAGTCTGAAGTGGAACACGGCCTTCACGATACCATTCTGTACGAGCAATTTCTGACCCGCCAAGACGTCCACTCACGCTGATTTTGATGCCCAATGCGCCAGCACGAAGTGCCGTTGTGACGGCTCGCTTCATTGCGCGACGAAACATAATACGTCGTACTAACTGTTGAGCTACAGATTCAGCAACTAATCTTGCATCAATTTCAGGCTTTCTTACTTCTTCAATACTGATGTGGACTGGGACTTTTACAATTTTACTCACTTCGTCACGGAGTGTTTCAACTTCTTTACCACTTTTTCCAATAATAACGCCTGGACGCGCGGTGTAGACGACCACCTTAGCATTACGTGCCGGACGATCAATCTGAATTCTGCTTATACCTGCCAGAGATAATTTCTTGCGTAGAAAGTCTCTCACCTGAAGGTCTGCACACAATGTGTCTGCAAACTCCTTAGCGGGAGCATACCATCTGGAAGCCCATTCCTTAACGATACCTAGGCGAATACCGACGGGATTAACTTTTTGCCCCATTACCTCTACTCCTCATCCGATAAAATAACTGTAATATGACATGTCGGCTTCAATATCCTGCTGCCTCGACCCTTTGCTCTCGGCATCATGCGCTTATGGGCTGGGCCTTGATCAGCATAAATCTTGGCAACTTTCAGATCATCAATATCCGCACCTTGATTATGCTCTGCATTGGCAATCGCTGAATCCAACACTTTTTTTAATACTTGTGCCGATTTTTTCGGACTAAATTTTAAAATATTTAACGCGCGCTCGATAGGCAGGCCACGAATCTGGTCGCATACAAGACGGCACTTTTGTGCGGACAATCTTACAAATTTTAATTTCGCCGCTACTTCCATTACTGAATCCTCATTTCTCAAGGTCTCTTTATTTAGATACTTTTAGTTTAAGCAGCCTTCGTTTTCTTATCACCAGAATGTCCACGAAACGTACGTGTTGCTGCAAACTCACCTAGTTTGTGGCCAACCATATTTTCGTTAACATAAACAGGCACATGCAGTCTGCCGTTGTGTACCGCAATTGTTAAACCAACCATTTCTGGAACGATCATTGATCGTCTAGACCAGGTCTTGATAGGCCGCTTATCATTCGTCGCGGTAGCCTTTTCAACCTTTCTAAGCAAATGGGCGTCTACAAAGGGTCCTTTCTTAATTGAACGTGGCACGCTATCACCTCATATACGAAAATTATCAAACAAAATGTTATTTCTTACTGTCACGGAGTATAAACTTTGACGTACGTTTATTTTTACGTGTTTTATAGCCCTTTGTTGGCACACCCCATGGTGTAACCGGATGACGACCACCCTTCGTTTTACCCTCACCACCACCGTGTGGATGGTCGATTGGGTTCATCGCCGTACCTCTAACCGTTGGACGTACACCCAAATGGCGTTTTGCACCAGCTTTACCAAGTGTGCGTAAGCTATGCTCAGAATTGCTTACTTCACCAATAACAGCACGACATTCAGATAAAACTTTACGCATTTCACCCGAACGTAAACGAACAGTTGCATAAATACCTTCACGTGCAATCAATTGTGCAGAGGTACCAGCACTACGTGTAATTTTCGCGCCACCGCCTGGTTGCATTTCAATACAGTGTATCGTTGTACCGACCGGTATATTATTTAGAGGCAAGCAGTTACCTGTTTTGATTGTTGCCTCACTGCCTGAAACAACTTGATCACCAGCCTTGAGTCCACGCGGACTGATAATATAGCGCCGTTCACCATCCGCATATAGCAAAAGTGCAATGTTCGCACTGCGGTTTGGATCATACTCTAAACGCTCGACTTTTGCAGCTATGCCGTCTTTATCACGTTTAAAATCAACAATGCGATATTTCTGCCGATGGCCACCACCAATATGCCGACAGGTAATTCGACCCATGTTGTTTCTGCCACCCGTTTTAGCTTTTTTCGCTAAGAGCGGAGCATAGGGTTCGCCTTTATGCAATTCATTGTTGACAACCTTAATCGCGAATCGTTGCCCTGGCGATGTTGGGGAGAGCTTAACAATTGCCATATTATCCTCAGTATTAATCTATTTTTTACTATTCATCTATTGTTAACTGTGTCACTTAATTTAATCGCTATTTTATATAGCCAAAGCGGCACCCGTTTTTGTTACCTACTTATTGAGCCACCATCATATCGAGCTTCTGGTCGGCCTGTAATGTTACGTATGCTTTTTTCCAGCTCTTTCGGTTGCCCTCAATACCTTTGAACATTTTCTTTTTGGCTCTAACAGTTGCTACACGAACTGCTTTTACCTTGGTGTTAAACAGGAATTCAATAGCATCTTTAACTTCTGATTTAGATGCATCCTTAACAACACTGAAAACATACTCATTATTCTTTTCCATCACAGTCGTCGCTTTTTCAGATATGTGTGGAGACAAAATAATATTTAAAAGTCGCTCTTGATTCATTTCAGCAACTCCTCTATCTCTTTAATTGCTTCTTCAGTCATCACTACTTTTTCTGCTCCAACTAGAGCAACTGGATCAGAGGCAGTGCTAGCAGTGTCTCTAATATCAACACGCGACAAGTTACGGCTTGATAAATATAAATTCTCATCGACGATGTTTGAAACAATAAGAACATCGCCATTGAGCTTCATTTCTTGCAACTTCGCCAACAACGCTTTTGTCTTTGGTGTGTCAATTTCAAACTTCTCAACGATAAATAATCTTTCTTGTCTGATGAGTTCAGAAAGTATAGAGCGCAGAGCACCTTTAAACATTTTCTTATTTACTTTCTGGCTAAAATCCCTTGGCTTAGCAGCAAACGTCTTACCACCAGTTCTCCATAGAGGGCTTCTGATTGTACCAGCACGCGCGCGGCCTGTACCTTTTTGGCGAAATGGCTTAGCGCCACCGCCACTCACTTCAGACCTGGTTTTTTGTGCTTTTGTTCCAGCACGACCACCTGCCATGTATGCGACAACCACTTGATGAATCAATGGTTCATTGAAATCGCATGCAAAAACTGCATCTGCTAATTCAAGCTTCTTTTTAGAATTTGCTAATTTTAATTCCATTACCCTCTCCTCATGCGCCTTTCTTTATTGCAGGGCGAATAACAACATGCGCATTTGGCGCGCCTGGTATTGCACCTCTGATAAGCACTAAATTGCGCTCTAGATCAATACGCACGATTTTCTGCGATAATATAGTTCGCCGTACGTCACCCATATGGCCAGACATGCGCTTATTTTTAAACACCTTACCTGGAGATTGGCGTTGCCCAATAGAGCCAGGAACACGGTGAGATACTGAGTTACCGTGCGATCTATCTTGACCAGCGAAATGATGCCGTTTAATCGTACCAGCAAAACCCTTACCTTTTGTCACACCAGTCACATCAACATACTGGCCTTCAGTAAAGCGATCGACTTTCAGTTCTGCGCCAACAGATAATTCTCCAGCAACTTCTTTGTCATCCAGTCGAAACTCCATCAGTTTCGAGCCCGGCTCAACACTTGCTTTCGCGAAGTGTCCAGCTTCTGGTTGTGTCAGCCGTGAACGTTTACATTCGCCAGCTGTCACCTGAATAGCAGAGTAGCCATCATTTTCTAACGTTTTAATTTGGGTGATTCGGTTTGGTTGCACTTCTACAACCGTCACTGGAATACTATTACCATCTTCGGTATAGATTCGAGTCATCCCACATTTCTTTCCAAGCAAACCTATTGTCATTTTTTATCGCCTCACTTAGGCATACTTCTCTTTAAATTCATATCGTTAAAGCAAATACTGCAACATGAATCCGCAGTTTCAAGGAATGGGCATGAAGATCACGCTCATTCTTGTTTTACTTAGTCTTCCGCATCAACACTGATTTGGACATCGACGCCAGCAGCCAAATCTAATTTCATTAGGGCATCGATAGTTTTATCAGTCGGGCGATTAATATCAACCACACGTTTATGCGTTCTCAACTCGTACTGATCGCGAGCATCTTTATCACCGTTTGGTGCGATGCAAATCGTATAACGTTCAATACGCGTTGGCAAAGGAATAGGACCACGAACTTGGGCCCCCGTTCTTTTTGCCGTATCAACGATCTCTCTTGTTGATTTGTCGATCAATCGGTGGTCAAAAGACTTTAACCGAATGCGAATTCTCTGACTTTTTCTTCCAATCGCCATGATTATTACTCAACTACTTTAGAGACAACACCAGCACCCACCGTACGACCACCCTCACGGATAGCAAATCGTACACCTTCTTCCATCGCAATCGGTGCAATCAGCTTGACTACCATCTTGATGTTA
>MGYG01000080.1 GCA_001801635.1 Gammaproteobacteria bacterium RIFCSPHIGHO2_12_FULL_43_28 | reverse complement strand
AACCTTTATCTCATTTTATTTATCATATAATTACAACCTTAAGAATTTCTTAAATAATCTTAACTATATTTGAGCAAATCATGTGCAAAGTTCGTTTAATCGATTGGCAACCAAATTGATGCGCTCATGTACCTCGTGTGAGGTCAATGTAAATCGTAGTCGCGTTGGGCCATCTAAACGAAAGACGGGTGGGTTGCGTTGAATAAGCAGAATAATTTTTGCGGGATTAATATTCGGTTTATCACCAAATTCAAATTTACCACCTCGTGTATTTGCCTCAATTTTTGTAACGCCTAATGCATCTGCTTTTAATTTCATCTCAGTGATGGCAATAAGATTTTTTAATGGATCAGGAAGTAATCCAAATCGATCAATCATTTCAACTTGAATATCATCCAATGCCGATTGATCCTTTGCAGTTGCAATGCGCTTATAAAATTGTAAACGCAATTGCACATCACTAAGATAATCTTCTGGGATAAGTGAGGTAACGTGTAAATCAATTTCTGAGCCATGATGCAATAGTGTTTTATCTAATTCAGGTTCTCTACCTTCTTTCAGGGCATCGACGGCGCGAGTTAATAATTCCATATAAAGACTAAAACCAATTGCTTCCATGTCACCGCTTTGTTCTTCTCCTAACAGTTCACCTGCACCGCGAATCTCAAGATCGTGTGTCGCGAGTGTAAAGCCAACACCAAGATCATCCAGCATGGCAATGGCTTCCAAACGTTTTTGCGCATCATTCGTCATAGCATTTTTTTCAGGGGTCAATAAATAAGCGTAAGCTTGATGATGTGAACGCCCAACGCGACCGCGTAGTTGATGTAATTGCGCTAAACCGAATTTATCCGCGCGATGGATGATAATCGTATTCGCCGTTGGAATATCAATACCGCTTTCAATGATAGTTGAGCATACAAGTACATTTGCTTTTCGATGATAAAACGTTGACATGATGCGCTCTAATTCGCGTTCGTGCATTTGACCGTGCGCAATCGCAACCCGTGCCTCAGGCACCAGTTTTGCGAGCTCATCAGCTTTTTTATTAATGCTTGCAACCTCATTATGCAAGAAATACACTTGACCGCCGCGTAATATTTCACGTTGTATCGCCTCTTGAATAATGTGTAACTGATATTCATGAACAAATGTTTTAACGGCCAAGCGTTTTAATGGCGGTGTCGCAATAATCGAAAGATCACGAATACCGGAGAGTGCCATGTTGAGTGTGCGTGGAATCGGTGTTGCCGTTAAGGTTAAAAGATCAACATTTGCGCGTAGACTTTTTAGTTTTTCTTTTTGTTTAACCCCAAAGCGATGCTCTTCATCGATAATGATTAAGCCGAGTGATTTAAAGGTAACATCACTTTGCAATAGTTTATGCGTGCCAATCACAATGTCAACTTGACCGTTTGCAAGTTTTGTTAGCGTGGATTGTTGTTCTTTACCAGATCTGAAACGTGACAAAAGCTCAACCTTCACAGGCCAATCAGCAAAGCGATCTTGAAAATATTGAAAATGTTGTTGTGCGAGTAAGGTGGTTGGGACGAGTAATGCCACTTGTTTATTATTATGAACGGCGAGGAAGGCTGCTCTCAATGCCACTTCCGTTTTACCAAAGCCAACATCCCCGCAAATAACGCGATCCATTACCTTCGCTGACATCATGTCCTTAAATACATTTTCAATCGCCTGTAATTGGTCGGGTGTTTCTTCAAAAGGAAATTCAGTGCAAAAGGCCGCATATTGTTCTTCGGGCAACTCATGCTGAAAACCAGGCCGTGCTTCGCGTTTAGCATAAAGATCGAGTAATTCAGCGGCAACATCGCGGATTTTTTCTGCTGCTTTCTTTTTTGTACGCTGCCATTGATCGGTACCTAATTTACTAATGGGCGCTGTTTCTGGCTCTGCACTTGTATAACGGCTAATTAAATGTAATGAGGCAACGGGTACATATAATTTATCATTGTTTTGATATTCAAGGCTGAGAAATTCTGCCATTTGATCGCCAATGGTGAGTGTCTGCAAGCCTCGATATCGACCTACGCCGTGATCGATATGTACAATAGGATCATCGATTTTTAATTCAGTTAAATCTTTAATTAATCGATCGGTATCTTGCACGCTTTTTTTACGTAAACGTCGCTGCATCACGCGCTTACCGTACAATTGTGTTTCAGTAAGAACGGTGATTGCCGGTTCTTCGAGTTGAAATCCTGTCTCGATTGGCGCTACAGCGATGCCAATGCCTGCATGACTAGTTAAAAAATCATTCCAGGTTGAAAAATAGGTGGGCGTTAAGGAAATAGTTTTAAATAACTGTAATAACACCTCACGACGACCCATGGTTTCTGCGCAAAATAAAATACGATTTTTGCAGTTTTCAGCAAATTCCTTGAGTGGTTGCAGTGGTTGTGATGCCTTATGATCAATATCAATCAGCGTAACGGGCGCCGTTTTAAAATAGTAAGCATTATCTGTTTGTGTATGATTGATTTCAATTTGCAAAAAGGGTTTGAGTGCCTTTGTAATCGCTTTGCTGTCGATAAAAACTCGTTCCGGCGGCAGGAGCGGGCGCAATAAATCATAACGGCCTTGCTCATAGCGTAAGGCAATTTCACGGTTAAATTCGTCTATTTTTGCAGCGATATCACCAATGGTGACAATTAACGTTTGTTGCGGCAGATAATCAAAAAAAGTCGCGGTTTCGGTAAAGAACAGCGGTAAATAATATTCAATGCCAGGTGGACAGATACCGTCACTCACATCTTGGTATATCGGGCAGCTGAGTGGATTGCCATGAAATTGATTGCGCCAGCTATTGCGGAAATATTCGATAGATTCTTTCGTTAATGGAAATTCTTTTGCTGGGAGTAAATTAATCTCAGCAATTTTCTCAGTGGACCGCTGTGTTTCAGTTGAAAAATAGCGAATGGAATCAATTTCATCATCAAATAAATCAATGCGAAATGGGTGCTGACTACCCATCGGAAACAAATCAACAATCGAACCTCGCACAGCAAATTCACCATGTTCACGTACTTGATTTGTTGCATGATAACCGGCTCGCGTTAAGCGTGTGCGTAAGGAATCGATATTTAATTGATCACCCACCTTTAATACAAAACTTTGTCCATCAAGATAATACTGCGGCGCGAGCTTTTGCATGAGCGTGGTGATGGTGGTGATAATAGCGCCTTGTTTTAATTGCGAGAGACGCGAGAGGGTTTTTAATCGATCAGAAATAATATCCTGATGCGGTGAAAAATGATCATAGGGCAGTGTTTCCCAATCGGGGAAGAGTAATGGCGTCTCCATTTTATTGGTAAAAAATGGCAACTCTTCTAACAGATGCGCAACCGTCAGGTTATCTTCTGCAATAATGAGGATGGGTTGTTGCCGCATGGCGAGCAGACTGGATAACGCTAAACCAATACTTCCGCCGTACAAATTTTTCCAGGCGATGGTTGGATTGGCTAGGTTTGGAGTAGGCGGTTGAAAAATATGGGTTTTTTGCATGACGGTCTTCAACTGATGGCAAGGTTAGTGGATTTTTGCGCTATTGTAACAGGTGAGCGTAGAATGTGAAGTCTTTGTGGCGTGGGTGTCCTGTTAACTTCATTTAAATAGGGTTAAGATAAGTCATTTTAAAATACACGAGGGTGTGGGATGATTACCAGCAGAAACGAAGAGTTTTCCCAGCAAGCTTTTTCTTCATCTGAATTCGATCAATCAATTAACGTAGCACTGAAGAATATTTACGATGCAGCCACCAAAGCACTCTCTAATCCTGAGCTTGCTATTTTTAAGCTATGCTGGGCTAATCTCACCAATCCTATTGATCTTAAAAGCATTGATGATGTGAACCAATATTATGGTTTTATGTTGGATCATGGTATTGAAAATAATTTAAAAGCTTATTGTGATAAGTATAATCTGCCGCGTGAAAAAATAGATTCTAGCGTAAAAGAAATGATTAGGCTTTTTGCGAGATTCATTCATCAATTATATAAACTTAAATTTCAAATGGTCGCCATCGAAGAACGGTATCATCAGTCGCAGCAAGATCAATGCCTGGTGAATGAAATTGAACTTAACATCAATAACGTTGACCTTGAAAAAAATGAACGTAGCTTAATGGTGAATGAATCGTTCCTTTATTCTGTACTTAAAGAATTGCATGCTAATGGATTGTATCACGCAGAATTGGAACGAAAACGTATTTGCTGGGACACGCAGTCAAGCAAATTGAGTTCAGAACTATTCAATCAATTAAAAGCGCTGCCTGACATTTCGGTAATCAATAAAACCATTACGAATTTTCATCAAACCTATGAGCTAAAGCAAAAGCAAGAACGAAAAACATACCGCCGCGATCTAAGGCAATATAAAAACAATATTGATACAGCAAGAATTCAATTTGATCGAGTCGACCAGCGTTTCAATCAATATCGGCAAACAATACTTAAAAATACGATTGAGCAGGCGGTAAGTCTTGCGAAAGCAAGTCAAGAAATAACTCAGCTAAAGACGTTTACTATACTCTCATTATTGAAGGAATTAACGAATGAGGGTACTGAATTGCAAACGATAGCAAAAGATTTATGTCTTCTTAATCAAAGTAATTTGTCTAAATTCACGTTCGGTTTTTTGGGTTCAAATTGGGGTGCAGTTGCTAAGATGCTTAGCGATGAAACGCCCCAACTTTTATTATTCATCACGAATTTGCAAACGCGATACTACGATGTCATTAAATTGGGAAATCATTTAGATCATTTAGATCAGTTAAATAGAATAGCATTATCAAAAGAACGCCAACTTTCATTTTTGAGCGAGACCATAAAGAGTCGACAAAAAAGACAAATAATGATAGCAAGCGACATAAAAAATAAGTTGTCTCAGCTCAGTGAAATTATTCAGGGTCATATTGCCATTAATCACAGCTATTCAACGTATAGCAAGGAATTTATCAAGCGTCACTGGGGGAAACTGTTATTAGGTAGTTTTAGTGGTGCTGGCGCAAGTACAACGGCCGCTATGCTTTTTTTATCAGGAACACCTGTCATCGTTTTAATTCTCACGGGTACCTTTCTGGGGCTTTCTTCCGGTGCGGGCACCGGTCTTGTTTGTGATCAAATTAAACCGACAAATGAGAGTAGCATGCAGGGTGAAAAGCAACCCTTGCTTGCGCCCAAGTATTCATTTTGTGAGCCCGTTGAATATCCCATTCTGGAAATGAAATCAGTGGGCCTGACTGAAACAGATCAAACTGTAGAATGGTTTGTTCCGCTTGTTTACGATGTAATCATCGATAATGCACCAGCAGCGAATGCGCCAACGGCAAGCACTTGGTCGGATTACATGCCTCAGGTTTCATTCCCTTCATTTCCATTTTGGAATAGAACGAATAATACGATGACAGCAAAGCCTCTGAATCGTAACGATGAGATTCCAAGAAACGTATAATTGGCTGTATAATCGCTTAGATTTTTTCAACAGGATACCGATGTGAAGAATACATTAACGTTTCAACCACCTGTGATCGCTCATCGTGGTGCGAGTGCTTACGCACCTGAAAATACCATGTCAGCTTTTACGAAAGCGGTGCAACTCGGCATTAAGTGGATCGAATTTGATGTAATGCTCGCTGCTTGTGGTGAAATGATTATCTTTCATGATGAAACGCTGGATAGAACGACGGATGGAAAGGGAGAGGTTTACCGTTTTCCTTATTCGTATTTACACACGCTTGATGCAGGCAAATGGTTTGCCCCTACCTTTTCGGGTGAAAAAATCCCAACCTTTAGTGAAGTCATGACCTTTCTTGAAGAAACGTCCATTTATGCAAACGTTGAAATTAAACCAGCACCCGGTCAGGACAAGGAATTGGTGCTGCGTTTGGTAGAAGAAATTGAAACGCATTTTAAACACTTAAAATCCAAACTACTTTTTTCAAGTTTTTCGGCAAAATCGCTGCGTTATCTTCGTAAACGCATGCCAGAGGCAAACATCGGTTTACTGTTGCATCACTGGAAACGCCATTGGGCTGCTACCTCAGATAAGTTGAAATGTATTGCAATTCACGTCAACCATGAAATCCTGACACCGGATGCGGCGCGCAATATTAAAGACATGGGGCAGTCGCTGCTGTGTTATACCGTTAACAATCCAGCGCGAGCAGCGGAGCTTTTTAGTTGGGGCGTTGATGCCGTTTTTTCTGATGCACCTGATAAGATTTTGATATAATAGAAACTACTAATTCTCCGTTTCCGTGGGGCGAAGCTAATGAACTGGGTCGATTATATTATTCTAGGTGTCTTTTTATTCTCCATATTGGCAGGTTTTGGACGTGGATTTGTCAAAGAAATTGTTTCACTCATCACGCTTGTCCTTGCCTTTATTATTGCCATTAAATTTTCCCAGCAATTAGCTAATTATTTGACCTCTACACAGGCGGCGCAACAAGTTATTTCCCAAACTACGACCGCCATTGGGGTGAGTGCTACACAGCCAGCTTCTTATCTTGCCGTTGGCATAAGCTTTACGTTGCTCTTTGTGGCTACAGTCATGGTTGGTTCGATCGTTGGTTATTTTCTTAATATGGCTTTTCAGTTCGGTATATTAGGCTTTGGTAATCGACTTTTTGGTGCGGCATTTGGTCTCTTGCGCGGCTTTTTATTTATTTTAGTGATTATATTTGTCATCCAGCTGACACCGATTAGCCAAGAACCATGGTGGGACGCCTCACGATTAGTAAATGCTTATCAACCTGCTGTGCAATGGCTTGCCCGTGTTGTTTCCCCCGGCCTTGAAAAATTAAGGGCAAAATTTGGTGATACGGTGCAAGATGTCGGCTCGCAATTTCAGGGTATTTCAAATACGTACCGGGGATTTGGGCAGTAGGGGGTAGCTACGCTTACCCCATTCATTTCACAAACCTATCCATCAGCTCATTCACTGGCATGTTTTCGAGTTTATCTGCCTCATGGAACTGTGTCATGCCAGCCGCACGTTTTTTGTGCGAGGTGGCATCCAGCAAATGCTTAAAAATAATTAGAAGTTAAGCACAGCTCGCATGGCTGCTTTTTTTCAAAAACCTGGATGCCAGCTAAAAGCGCGCTGGCATGACACAGTTTGATGGATGTTCTCGCTGTTACCATTCATTTCACAAACCTATCCATCAGCTCATTCACTGGCATGTTTTCGAGTTTATCTGCCTCTTTGAATAACGCTAACAATTCCTGGACATGTTTATCGGGATAGAGTGTTGTCATGTTCTTTTCGAATTTTTGATATAACAGCGGTATGCCATCTTTTCTACGGCGGCGATGACCAATGGGATATTCAACCGTGACTTTATCCGTCTTCGAACCATCCTTAAAATAAATCTGTATTGAATTCGCAATAGATCGCTTTTCAGGATCAAGATAATCTTTCGAAAATTGTTTATTTTCTTCAACGCTCATCTTGTTGCGTAATTCATCGATGCGCGGATTGCTTGCATAATTATTTTCATAATGATCGGCAGTTAAATCACCTTCGAGTAAGGCAACAGCAACCATGTATTGCAAACAATGATCACGGTCAGCAGGGTTATGTAGGGGGCCTGATTTGCTAATAATACGAATCGCTGATTCATGGGTGGTTAAGCTAATTTTTTCAATCTCATTTAAACGCTGTTTGACGTTGGGATGCAATTTGACAGCGCATTCAACCGCCGTTTGTGCATGAAATTCAGCCGGATAGGAAATTTTAAATAACACATTTTCCATGACGTAAGCACCAAACGCTTGTGAGCGTTTAAGTGGTTTACCCTGCATGAGAGAATCATAAAATCCCCATTTTTTAGCGGTCAAAACGCTGGGATAACCCATTTCACCTAATCGTGTTAACCAGGCAAGACGCACAGCACGGCTGGTGGCATCCCCGGCGGCCCAGGATTTACGTGAGCCTGCATTGGGTGCATGACGATACGTGCGTAACGCCGCACCATCTAACCATGCTTGTGATAGGGCATTAATAATTTCTTCTTTAGAACCACCGAGTAAATACGTCGCAACCGCGGTTGATGCTATCTTTACTAAAATAACATGATCAAAGCCCAAGCGATTAAAGCTATTTTCAAGTGCCAAGATACCCTGAATTTCATGTGCTTTAATCATGCTGTACAAAACATCTTTCACGACAAGCGGGGCTTTACCTTCATGAAGCGCTTTACGACTGAGATAGTCAGTAACCGCGAGAATTGCACCTAAATTATCAGATGGATGTCCCCACTCAGCAGCAAGCCATGTATCGTTATAATCAAGCCAACGAACTAAGGTGCCAATATTAAAGGCGGCGAGAATGGGATCAAGCAAATAGGAAGTACCAGGAACGCGTGCACCAACGGGAACTTCTGTACCAGGGATAATGGGGCCAAGTAGTTTTGTGCAGGCAGGATAATTTAGCGCGAGTACCGCACAACCAAGTGCATCCATCAAACATAAACGGGCGGTTTCATAAGCAAGTTCGTTATAGTCCTCGCTATCTGTTACATAATCTGCAATTGCAACCAGTTCTTTATCTGGTTCAGGTCGACTATTTTCATCCACTGTATGTGCTGACATGTTTCATTTAACCTCTTTGATCAACAGGGACAAAGGCGCGCGGCCCTGGACCGTTATAATTTGCTTCCGGTCTAATCAAACGATTATTACCGCGTTGTTCAAAAATATGTGCACTCCAACCGGTCAACCGCGACATCACAAAAATCGGCGTAAAGAGCGGTGTTGGAATACCGCAAAAGTGATACGCAGATGCGCTGTAAAAATCAAGATTGGGAAATAATTTTTTCTCATCCCACAGTACTTTTTCAATGGCTTCTGAGACAGGGTAAAGATAACCATCGCGTGCATTTGCTGATAATTTTTTCGACCATTCTTTGATGATATCAGAGCGCGGATCTGATTTTTTATAAACCCGATGACCAAATCCCATAATTTTCGCTTTCTTGGCAAGCAATTCGCGGACACCTTTTTCCGCCTGCTCCGGTGTTTTGTAGTTACTAATTAAGCGCATTGCTTCTTCATTCGCACCGCCGTGTAATGCACCGCGTAACGTACCAATCGCAGAAACAATAGCTGAATAGAAATCTGATTCAGTGGAGGCGGTGACGCGTGCTGCAAACGTCGATGCATTCAATTCGTGTTCAGCATATAGAATGAGTGACACATCAACCGCACGACGCATTTCATCGCTTGGTTTTTCACCATGCAATAAATACAAGAAATAACCTGCGACCGTAGGTTCATTGCTATTCCAGGTTTCGATTTTTTCATTGAATTGATGGAATCGATACCAGTAGAGCAGTATGCTTGGCGTGCAAGCAATTAAACGATCCGCAATTTGATGATCTTTGTAATGCGTTGATTCTGATTCAAGCGTACCTAACATTGAGATACCAGTGCGCAAGACTTCCATCGGATGCGCAGAACGTGGCATTAATTCTAACACCGTTTTTAATTCGTTAGGTATGCGACGTAATTTAATGAGTTTTTCACGATAAGCGTGCAACTCAGCGCTTTTGGGCAAGTTACCATAAGTCAGTAGAAAAGCGACTTCTTCAAACGTGGATTTCGCGGCGAGTTCATGAATATCAAAGCCGCGATACGTTAGTCCTAATCCTTCCTTGCCAACGGTTGAAATGGCAGTATCTCCAACAATAATACCTTCCAGACCGCTTGATTTTGCCGTCATGTTACGTTTTCCTTCTGCTATCATTCCTTTTTCCTCAAGATTAAATGAGACGTGCTGTGCTATTTTTCAGTTTGACTGAACAATTGGTCGAGCAATTGTTCGTAATGATGATAATCCAACACGTCGTATAATTCTGCACGTGTTTGCATTGTATCAAGCACTGGTTGCTGTGTGCCTTGTGTACGTATGGTTTCATAGATATTTGCTGCGGCTTTACTCATGGCACGAAATGCACTGAGCGGATAAAGAATAAGTTTGATACCAGCTGCTGCCAGATCTTCTTTGTTGGTAAGTGGTGTCACGCCAAATTCTGTCATATTAGCAAGCACAGGCAGGCTACATTGTTGCGTCACTGTACGATACTGATCGATGGTTGTCGCCCCTTCAAAAAATATCATTTCAGCCCCAGCATCAATATATTGGTGTATGCGTTCTATCGATTTTTCTAAACCTTCTATGGCGAGCGCATCTGTTCGCGCCATGATAGTAAAAGTGGAATCTGTTTTTGCGTCGATGGCGGCTTTAATACGATCACACATTTCATCACTACTAACAATTGCTTTCTTGGGGCGATGACCGCAGCGCTTTGCTTCAACTTGATCTTCAAGATGCACGCCCGCCGCTCCTGCGCGGGTCAAGGTTTTGATGGCGCGTGCAATGTTAAAAGCGGAACCCCAGCCGGTATCAATATCCACCAAAAGTGGTAAATCACACGCATAGGTGATACGACTCACGTCTTCGACCACATCATTGAGATTGGTGATGCCTAAATCGGGCAGTCCGAAAGAAGCATTCGCGACGCCTGCGCCAGAGAGATAAATGGCTTTAAAGCCCGCACGTTTCGCGAGTAAGGCAGTGTAAGCATTAATGGTGCCAACAATTTGTAGAGGGGATTCTGTTAAAAGCGCTTGCCGCAATCCGAGCCTGTCCATGCCGAATTCTCCATTTGCCAAGTGTGGGCTGTCCAGATGGGTGAAAAGTTGTCTCGTCATCGTGTTATTGAGACAGCTTCTAGTCAGAAGCTTTCACTCCCCGGGACGGGCTCGAACCGCCGACCCAGTGATTAACAGTCACTTGCTCTACCGACTGAGCTACCGGGGAATTCTATATCCTGTACTGTGCGTGAATAGTAATATCCGTTATTTGAATCGTCAACAGGTTTTTTTTTACTTATTTTATAATGAGCTAGTCTGGGTATTTTGAGGTCATTTTTTAGCCTGCACACTATCCTTAGACGGTGTAATCACTTATTATGTTGGCTGTTGCAGGGAGCTTTTCTACCAATGATCATCCATCATTCAATGGGAGCGCGTTTGCTGGTTGTCTTTTCCATGACGTACCCGCCGCTTGGGTATGACCCCGTTAGTCTCAGTATTAATGGTATTTCATTTAGAGCGAGACCCCTAGCACGTTGTATTCAGATTAAAAATAATTACCTATTCCATAAGCTGACGTTACTCACATCGTTTTTAGGGCTACCCAATCGTTTGCTTAATGAGGCAGCAGGGCAGTCGTCCTATAATATTTTTTGTAACCTCATTGGCTGGCAGGATAATGCTAGCGCTAGCAAAAAAGCAGTCAATTTTATCTCGGTACCGATCGTAACAACTTGGCACTTGGTGACGATCGTGCCAAGGGTGGTGGTTAATTTGGTAAAACTTATGACTGAGTTGCTGCCTGCCGCCTTCTGTGTATTCTCTAATCAAGGTGTAAAGTTCACCATGAGAGCAATGATGGGGGCGGGGCATCCAGCAGAAAAAATCTTTGCTACCGTGGGCTATCTTGCTGCGACAAGCATTTATTACGGCTTTCGCACGCTTCATTTTATTGGCCGTGCGATCACATCACCGATACTAGGTGGCGATGCTGCCTTTCGTCTGGGGCGAAAGCTCGGCGAACGGATCATTGGCAAGCAATCGATTAGTGCAACGGCATTTTCATTTTGTCTTGGGCTTGCCTTCTCACTATTGAGCGGAGCCATTACAACGCTAGTGTATACAACTATGTTACCTATCTCGTTAAAATTGGTTGCAGCGAATGTTGCGCCCCTCGTTATTAGCCATGCGCCGCATTTTCTCATGGCAGTGGCAAAATGTGCTTATCACGTACTCGCAAAACCACTCGCGGTGATTGGCAATAATGGCGCGCAACAAGTCACACCACTTTATAAAGCAGTAGGTATTGCCACAACCTCTTCTGCATTGAATGGCGTTTCATTTATAATGAGTGAAGCCGGAAACCTCATTAACAAAGGGATTGGCAGTCTTATTAGCATGGCGACGAACTGGTGGCGAAAACCAATTGATTCCATTCAATCACAACGGCAGCATGACGTAGAGGTTTCGCCTGTTATTGATGCACTTGGTTCGACGCCACTCTCAACCAAAAGTGTTATTAGCTTTCTCGCTGAGAGAAAATCGGGAAAAAATATGTTAGATTCTTACTCGACACGGAGAATTATCATGGCGGCAACGCGTCAAACGAAGAAAGATGATCTAGATCGTCGCATTGAAAACCTGGCTGACTTGCTGAATACCGATTTATCTTTGGATGACAGAAAACAGATCTGTCAGGAAGCGCATCCTATCATGTTAAAAATGGTAGCGTCGGTATGGGAAAATAAACAAATTGAACTAGGGATACAAATCGCGAGTAGTGAAGAGCTAATCAGGATGTATCGCTGCGACTTAAAAAGTAAAAAAAAATGCGACTCGGCATTTTTTCCTAATTACGATAAGTATAAAAATCAACTAACTGTAGAGATTAACAAGGAAAGCGTTTTTCGAGATAGTTTACAGCAAACGCTAAACGAAAGTTATCAAAGGTCGCTATTGACATTAAATATGATTATCAGTGTATTTGAGTTGAAAAACGCATCTAAAGAAAATAAACAAAATGCGGATTCTTCTATTCAAGGTAATTTAAAGTGGCTCAAAGAAAAAGTGATCGCGTTAGAGATTAAGGTGAAAAAGACAAGTGAGACGCCTCTTCAGAATAATAACTTAATGCTGCGTAACTAATTAAAAATGCAGTTTAACGCGCTGTAAAATATCATGAAAATACAATTCAGAATTTGTGTTATTATATAAGTATAACTTCATTCAAGGAATGTCATTAAAACGGATTACAAACCTGTTCTGACAATGAAGGAGGTCGTTATGTTAGCAAAAGATATTATGTCAAAAAAACCCGAGTTTCTTCCCCCAACGACATCGCTAAAGCAAGCGGCAGACCAGATGAGAACGCACGATTATGGATTTCTCCCAATTGGCGAAAATGATCGTTTGATTGGTGCGGTTACTGATCGTGACATTATCATTAGAGGGATAGCGAATGGAAAGGACCCAAGTAATACGCCGCTACGTGATGTGATGACGAAAGGAATTCACTATTGTTATGAAACTGACTCACTAGAAAAGCTGGTTCAGCAAATGGAGAAATTACAAATTCGTCGTCTTGTTGTATTGAATAAAGATAAACGAATGACGGGGATTATCACCTTAGGTGATATCGCTGTTAAAGCTGAAAACGCTAAATTGTGCAGAGAACTTGCTGACTCAGTTGCCCATCACTAATGCTGTCACTTAACGCTCAGGGATGAGTCGTTTCTTTAGAGGGTTGCTGCTGAACTTATGATTGATTGCTTGAAGAAACTTGGTGCAGATGTCATCTCTTTTGGCAAGTAAGAAAAATTTCATTCAATTGATACAGAAGCATTACATGACGAAGATACGGCGATCGCGCACGAGTACCCACATAAACATAAATTAGCTTTCGTCATTTCAACTGATGGTGATAGGCCCTTTAATATCAGATGAAAAAGGACGCTGGCTACATGGGGACGCGATTGGCATCGCGTGTGCTGCTATTTATGTAACAAGCCCGGTGTTTAGTATCCGAAATTATAATTGGCACGGATATAAGGCCCTTCAAAACTTTGGTTATAGGTTCGCTCCGTATCTGTATCTTTGATAGCGCCGATATAGCTTTGGAATTGATAGCCTAAATTTATATTAAGACGTTTATTGTAATCATATTGGATTCCGAAATTTGCAGTCACGTGAGAGATAATTGTATTTTCACTTATTGACCCGAGATTACCGAAATCAGCATTACTTTCTCGTTCGCCGTATAAGATGGCGTAATTTAATCCACCAAACACTGATAAGGGGGATCTTTTAGAAAATGGATGGCAGATGCCGTCAAAACCAAATTCAGGTCCAATCCCAGCAAAACGATTGATAAGATTGAGGTCTGGATATGTGGTACTGTCGTTTTTCCCTTCGATACGAACATCACGTGAAAGTCTAGTATATTCCAGCCCTCCAATAAGATTGATATCAAAATAATTATCGAAGCTGACGCTATGTTCAGCATACAAATTGACATCATCAATCTTCCATGAATAACGTCCAGCAGACCATGTGGCTGCTTGGCCATTCCGTAAGGTAAAAGGGTCGCTTGTATTAGAAGAATTTGAACCATAAAAATGATGATAGGCTACACCCAAGTTGCTATTTTTATACGGAAAGAGATATTTTAGGTCAAACCCATAATAGGGATTATACTTTTGGGCAACAATAAATGCTCTGTCAGAGTTCTTTGCATAATTAAGCCCTTCATTACTTGGTTGTAACAATCCTAAATCAAGTCCAATCCGGAGTTTCGGTAACGACTGTAGTTGTCTTGAATTTAAAGAAGAACCCGGAATTGTATTGAGAGCGTTTGCTAATGTTGTTAGTGCCATACAAGAACAACCAAGCAGAATTGTAAAGATTTTTTGCATTTTTGACTCCTTGTCGATAACGAAATAAGTACATCTTACCTTAATTGCTATTGACATGTAAGATTCCCTTATAATAGTTTTCTATTATTAGTAT
>MGYG01000079.1 GCA_001801635.1 Gammaproteobacteria bacterium RIFCSPHIGHO2_12_FULL_43_28 | reverse complement strand
AGCGGCTGGTGTTAACACACTAGCTGCTAATCCTTGCAAAACACCGTGCTGGGACAAGAGCGTTGTTATTTTACCGCCCGTATGTACATTTTCGAGAATGAAATTATAAGCAGCGCGCAGCGCCTTATCTTTTTGAAGACGTTTGCTTTCTGGTAATTTTAATAACACATGCATAACAAAGGCAAAATCAGCAAGGTAATCACCACCAATACCTAATCCATCTAAAACATAAAATGCTTCCGACGGAATAACATCCTTAAGATTAGTTAGTGTAAAAAGACTGCTCGTGACATAACCCTGCACCTCGAACAGATTGCTTGCGGCTTCATAAGAAGTTGCATTAATACCACCCATCATCACCACTCCTGGTTTTGCATGCTCCTGGTTTTGCATGCTCCTGGTTTTGCATGCTTGTTGATGAATTGTGTGATTGTTATTATGCTAATATTTTAGCACAAGAATGCGGCATGATTATTAAGCAAGGCTTACTAAAAAATAATCCACTTAAAACAATCAATTACCAGGATTTTGGTTTGGCAGGCACGTTGTGAGAGGATGAATTTCGTCTTAGTAGTGACGTCGTCGCAGGGAAAAGCGTTAGCTTATTTGCTGAGAAAATTCCCGTGCTGCGCGACTCAAGATGCAATGACTCAAGTGAAACGCGCACCGGGTATTTAGAATGAATTTCATCAAGTAATTTTTTGTTATTCTTTATTGCCAAATGAAATTTATTGATAAGCCACTGAATACGATCGATCGTGAGCGGCATGCGGCCAATTTTATGGTCCAGTTTATCATTCAATTCACGATACTTTTCGAAGAGTGGGCTAAGCTGATCGTCGACACTAAGCTTATGAATAGCGCAGAGATTAAATAACCTTATTATTGCTTGATTAAGCGCTATCGGCATATTATCCATGATTGTTTGAATATCAGATTTTGATTTAGCATGCCTAAACACATCAATATCAAGCTTATCAATGAATTGCTGAATTGTGAGCGGCTCATCCTGGATCTTATTAAGCGCAGTCACAATTGTGTTATTCATCTGTCGCAAACGTTGCCTGACACTAAATTCTTTCTCTAAAAATCCCGTCGAAACTAAATCATCTAGTGTCAAACTCGCTTCTCGTGCGCATCCATACGCAGTTCTGATTGATTGATGGCGTTTAGAACCCATCGATTTTAATTTACGATCCAACTGAATACGCTCGAAGGTATCAATGATTTCAAGCAGCTTGGGCCTATCGTTTTTATTGTCACTTTTCATGGCGAGCAGTAGAGCAGCGATTGCTTTTTTATCTCTTCCTGGAAGGTCAATAAAATCATCTACCCACTTTTCGTTTTCATCTAAATGCCAAAGCCATTTTAACAATTCGCCAAATGAATAAATATCGGCTTTTTCATCAGCATCCTCCAATCCTAATGACACTTCGGGCGCCGTATAGTTAGGTGTACCGCATGACGTTGAATTATATTCTTCAAAAGATTTTGAGAATGCATAATCAATAATTCGAATATAATTAATTTTTAAAGGCGATTCAGTCATATCAATCATGATATTTTCGCCTTTAATATCACGATGAACAATATGTAAATCACTCACTTGATGCTTGTATTCTAAAAGCACTTTAATCGTCAGCGCTAAGCGGGCATTCACGGTTAACTGCTTTGTCGCTTGGTCCTCAACTAATAGGGAAAATAATTCCTTTGCATGTAGGCGCTCTGAAATAATAAAACTAACCTTTGCTTTCCCATGGTGCAGCCATGTTGCCTCTTTCATTTTCAATCCCGCTTCTTGCGAGAAATTCACTTCTTGTTCAATATGCTCAACGCTTGTCGATTTTATCGCCTCAACGTTCATTCGCTGAAAAAAATTATTTACTTTCTTAGAGTGCTCGGCCTCACCATGCACTTGCAGCTTAATAATATACCTTGCCGGTTTAAATCCTAGCTGATGTGGGCCCTGCCAAAAAAGCGTTCCCGCATTAGAAAACAAAATACTTCTCGCCCCTTTGTATAGCACGTCTTGGGATTTAAATATCTCCCAACGATAAAGCAAGGGATTATGATTACATTGTCGATACAACAGATGATGCGTTAAACAAATTTGATCGCTGTCTTTTTCGTTTGAAAGCGGATAATTCGTATTGGCAAAAAATAGATATTGATGATGATTGGCTCCTGCTTGCAAAAAATCGGCAAGCAGGGTTGTTTCGGTTTGCAAATGGGTAGGGTTTACCTGAATGATACGGTTTTGCATGTGCCCATCCTCATTAAGAGCAAGACACCATCACGTTTCATCAGCAAATACTACTCAAGCACTTCCTCTTTGCGACGCAAAAATGCCGGAATATCAAGATAATCCATATCATGCATATTCTCTGTTGATGCAGCATGTCTTGCTTGAGTAGATGACGCCGGGGACGCGTTTGCTTGCGATTTAGATATAGGTAACTCAGTGGCTGTTGGTAACAGTTGACGTCGAGCAATCGCTGGTTTTTCAAGTTGTGCATAATCGACATGACTTTCAATAGGCTTCACATGTTCCAGTGAGGGCATCTTAAGTGCTGCGGCAACTTGCTTTCTCCCGAGTCCCGTAACGATCACCGTGACACGCACTTCATCACGCATTTCTGGATCAATCACCGTACCGACAACGACCGTTGCGCCATCTGAAGTAATATTTTTAACAATTTCACCGACTTCCTCAAATTCACCAATCGAGAGATCTAATCCCGCCGTAATATTCACTAACACACCCTTTGCGCCGCTTAAATCAACATCTTCTAATAAGGGGCTTGCAATCGCCGCTTCCGCTGCCAGTTGTGCACGATTTTCACCAGAAGCAACGCCCGTTCCCATCATCGCCATGCCCATTTCAGACATCACAGTGCGCACGTCGGCGAAATCAACGTTAATTAAACCAGGTCGCGTGATAAGTTCTGCAATCCCTTGCACGGCACCGCGCAATACATCGTTCGCTGCTTTAAACGCATTAATTAATGTGACATTTTTTCCAAGCACAGAAAGTAATTTGTTATTTGGAATCGTAATTAACGAATCGACGTGCTGGGATAAATTCGCTATCCCTTGTTCAGCTGTTTGTAAACGCATACGGCCTTCGAATGAGAAAGGCTTGGTGGTGACAGCGACTGTTAATATGCCCATTTCTTTTGCGATCTGAGCGAAGACGGGTGCAGCACCCGTACCCGTACCGCCACCCATACCAGCAGCAATAAAAACCATGTCTGCATCAGCAAGAATCGTGCGAATTTTTTCCCTATCTTCTTCCGCGGCTTTTCTACCCACTTCAGGATTAGCACCGGCGCCTAATCCACGCGTAATACCTTCACCCAACTGAATAATCGTGTCAGCAGATGAATTTTTTAATGCTTGCGCATCGGTGTTTGCCACAATAAATTCAACGCCTTCAATATGCGCAGCCATCATGTGCTCAACTGCATTGCCGCCACCACCGCCTACACCAACGACTTTGATAACGGCATTCTGTTGGCTGGTATCTAATAATTCAAACATAGCATCACTCCGGATCTAAAAATTTCCCTGAAACCAACTTCGCATTCTCGTCCATAAACTTTTCATACTAGGATGATTCAACACCATTTCTTGTTGCTGCTGACGTTGACGTAATCCATAGAGCAACAACCCAACACTGGTTGCATAAACTGGATTATCAATCACTTCAATCATACCAACAATTTGATTTGGCTTACCGATACGCACTGGCATTCTAAAAATCCTTTCCGCCAATTCTTGTGCGCCAGGCACTTTTGAAGCGCCCCCGGTTAAAACAATGCCTGCAGCAACAAAATTCTTAAGACCGCTGCGCTCAAGCTCTGCATTTGCCAATGAAAATAATTCTTCATAACGCGCTTCTATCACTTCTGCTAATGCGCGATGCGGTAATCGTCTACCAGCACGATCGCCTAAGGTTGGAATATCAATCATTTGGTTGTTATCAACTAAATCTTGTAATGCACAACCGTATTTCAATTTAATTTCTTCTGCATTACGCGTTGGTGTGCGTAAGGCAATCGCAATATCATTCGTGACTTGATCGCCTGCAATTGGAATAACCGCGGTATGACGAATCGCACCCTCGGTAAAGATGGCAATATCACTTGTGCCGCCCCCGATATCAATCATGCAAACGCCCAATTCTTTTTCATCGTCAGATAAAATCGCCTGGCTCGAAGCAAATTGTTCCAAGACGATATCATTTGTATTTAAACCGCAGCGTTTCATGCATTTAACAATATTTTGCGCGGCACTCACTGCACCCGTCACAATATGCACCTTTGCTTCCAGGCGCACGCCTGACATGCCAATCGGTTCACGGATAGAGTCTTGATGATCGATGAGATATTCTTGAGGTAATACGTGTAATACGCGCTGATCAGCAGGAATGGCGATTGCTTTCGCTGCATCAATCACACGCTCTACGTCATTTTGAGTGACTTCACTATCACGAATCGCAACGATACCGTGCGAATTAATACTGCGAATATGACTGCCCGCAATCCCTGTATACGCCGAATAAATTTCACAACCTGCCATCAATTCAGCATCTTCGACTGAGCGCTGTATCGATTGAACCGTTGATTCAATATTCACGACCACACCGCGCTTTAGTCCCTGCGAGGGATGCGATCCTAATCCGATAATATTAAGTTGGCCATCCGATGCAACTACACCAACCAATGTCACTACCTTTGATGTCCCTATATCAATCCCGATAATTAAATCTTTGTTTGGCTTCTTTGCCATGGTTTTTCTTCCAATCATAGTAGTTGTCCCGTTCGGCGATTCCATTCTGGACTTATCAGACTTTCTTTACCCCTTTCCACTGCACCGCTAACCCATTAGGATAGCGTAAATCAACGTATTCCACATCATCTTCACGATTAGCAAGAATTTTCGGATACACTTTCACAAAATGATGTAGACGAGTCAAGATATCTTTATTCCCTAGATGTAAGGTGATTCCATTTGATAATACTACATCCCATGTTGAGTAAGGTGTTAACTCTAAATACGCAATTTTAGCATGTAATGATTCTAACAATCGATTCATATCGCGAAAATATTCTAGCATTTGAATTTGCTTTCCCTCGGGACCTACCAACTTGGGTAATGCATCTGGATACGTGTCACGCTTTGGAGAAAATAATTCACCGTCATCACCCAGTAAACTTTGATCATTCCAGGAAGCGATCGGTTTTCGTTCGAGCACCGTAATAACTACTTGATCAGGCCAGATTCGTCGTACGTAAATCTCATCGACCCAGGGCATTTGTAATAAATGTTCTCTGATTGTCTCAACCTGAATGCCAAAAAATCCGCGCACAACTAACGGCATTAATAATTGTTGCGTATAGAGGGGATCAAGGTGCGGCGCGCCGTAAACGCGCACAGAATGGATAGGGAAAATACGTGATACTTTAAACTGAGAAATGGCAAAAATACAAGAAAGTAGGAGTAATCCGAGAAGTAACACTTTAACTGATTGAATGCCTTTTCCTATCATTCCCTGACTCGTTAGTTTGTTTACGTACGTCCAATCACACAAACTTCTTGTATCAATCGTACACCGGTTTGCTTAAGGACGATAGCACCCACTTCCGCAATAAGTTGCTCAATATCCGAAGAACGTGCTTGCTCTACATTTAAAATAAAATTCGCGTGCTTTTCGGAAACTTGCGCACCACCTATCCTCTTACCTTTTAAGCCGCACGTTTCAATTAACTTGCCGGCAAAATTATCTGGTGGATTACGAAAAACAGAACCGCAATTCGCCGTCCCCGTTGGCTGCATTGCGTTGCGCTTTTCAAGCAGCGAACGTATCGCTTCAAGTGATGCCGTCTTATCACCTGGCTGTAAAATGAAGTGACCTGCCACAAACCACTCATCCGCTGGTCGTTTGACATGGCGATAAGCAATTTCATATTCAGCGGGCTTTCGCACATGAAGGTTGCCATGCCTATCGATGGTTTCAACCGCACGCACGAAAGTCCAGGTCTCATCGCCAAAACAACCCGCATTCATTGCAAGCGCACCACCCACCGTGCCTGGAATACCAGCCAAAAATTCTAACCCACTCGCGCCTAAACGGGCGCTATAGCGAGCAAGCTGTCCTGATGAAACACCGGCTTCTGCGCGCACCAAATCCATATCAAGCTGCATTAATTGCATCAAGGCGCCTTGCGTCACAATCACCACACCATCAAGCCCACCATCGCGCACCAATGTATTACTACCCAAGCCTAGCCAGGTTAACGGAATATCTTTTGGTAGTTGTCGCAAAAAACTCGCAAGATCTTTAAGATCAGCAGGGAGATATAACACATCAGCAGGACCACCAGTCCGCCAGGAAGTGTAATTAGCGAGCGACTCATTTTTTAATAATCGACCACGCAATGCTGTCTGCACAGAAAAATCCATCACTTGACGGCCTCTTTGAGTTTAGTCGCAGCAAGCTGTGCCGCAATCGCACCAATATTGCCAGCGCCTTGCATCAATAACACATCACCATCCCGCAGTTCATGCTCAAATAAAGCAGGCAACGTATCGTGCCGTTCCACAAAAACAGGGTCGACCTTGCCACGCTTTTTAATGGCAGCAGCAAGCGTTCTACCATCAGCACCCTCAATAAAATTTTCACCGGCGGAATAGACATCGAGTAACATAAGCTTGTCCGTTAATGACAAGACATCGCAAAATTGGTCAAACAAATCTCGCGTTCGTGTATAACGATGCGGCTGATACACCATCACCAAACGATGCTCTGGCCAGCTTTCACGTACTGCTTGTAAGGTGGCGGCAATTTCTCGCGGATGATGCCCGTAGTCATCGACCAACGTAACGCGACCACCTTGAGATAATGGGAAATCACCGTACACTTGAAAACGTCTACCAATCCCGGCGAAATTCTGTAACGCTTCAATAATCGCGTGATCATTCACTTTCAATTCCGTGGCAACGGCAATCGCAGAAAGTGCATTTAACACATTGTGTCTACCCGGCAAGTTTAAAGTAACAGGTATAGACGCCAAACCACGTGGGCGCTCAACCACAAACTGTGTTTGTATACCAGATTGTTTATACCCCAAGGTATAAAAATCCGCCTCCTTGGTTAATCCGTAAGTCACCATCGGACGCGATACCCGCGGCATGACTTCCTGAACCACTGGATCATCCAGACATAAAATGGCAAGTCCGTAAAAAGGGAGTCGATGTAAAAAATCGATAAACGTGGTTTTAAGACGCTGAAAATCATTTTCATACGTACCCATATGATCTTGATCGATATTGGTAACGATTGAAATCATTGGCTTAAGATGTAAAAACGAAGCATCACTTTCATCTGCTTCCGCGACAAGATAATGGCCGCGTCCCAAGCGTGCATTACTGCCAACGCTATTTAAACGCCCGCCGATGACAAAGGTTGGATCAAGCCCCGCTTCAGCAAGGATGCTTGTCACTAAACTGGTCGTTGTTGTTTTACCATGCGTGCCTGATATCGCGATACCATAACGAAAGCGCATGAGTTCACCCAGCATTTCAGCGCGCGGCACAATGGGAATGCGTGCTTTTATCGCGGCTTGCAATTCAGGGTTATCTAATTCCACGGCCGATGAGCGGACAATGACATCCGCCTCATTAATGTTACTTTTATCGTGTCCACGGTAGATAGTTGCCCCCATGACGCGCAGCCATTGAGTCAAGGCATTCTCATTAAGATCAGACCCTGAAATGGTATAACCCTGGCGCAGCAGTACTTCTGCGATGCCAGCCATCCCAACACCGCCTATCCCCACAAAATGGACATGTTTAATATGCCCCATCTCAAACATCCAGCTCAACTGGAAACCTCCTCACAAATACCAACAATTTTTTCCGTTACATCATTATATCGCAATCGATAGGCAGCCTCAGCCATTGTTAAACATTTTTCGTGCTGATCGATAAATTGCTTCAACTCATCAGCAAGACGTTCTTTGCTGAGCTGAGGCTGCTGGATACAATACGCCGCACCACCCCGCACCATGTACTCGGCATTTGCCGTTTGATGATCATCAACCGCATGCGGAAAAGGAATTAAAATAGCGCCCAAGCCTACCGTACAAAGTTCAGCTACGGTCAATGCGCCGGCTCGACAGATGACAATATCAGCCCAACCATAGGCGGCTGCCATATCCTCAATAAATGGTTGCAGAGTGACATCTATGTCTGCGGATTCATAGGCTTTTTTTGCAATCGCCATTAATTTATTGCCCGTCTGATGTAAAACCACTGGGCGTTCTTCTGGCGCTAACAACATCAAGGCCTGCGGTACGATCTCATTCAACGCACGCGCGCCCAAGCTGCCACCAAGGACAAGCAATCGCAATGGCGAGTGCAAGGGCGTGAGGCGCTTCTTTGGTTTTGGCAAATTGATAATCTCGGTACGAACAGGGTTACCCACGGTCACTACCTTTTTGCGCGATTTAAATGCCCCTGGAAACCCTTCAAGCACGCGCTTTGCAATGCGAGCAAGCATTTTATTCGTTAACCCTGCCGTTGCATTTTGCTCATGAATTATCAAAGGACGGCGTGATAGCCAACTCGCAATACCCCCAGGACCACTCGCAAAACCACCCATGCCAATCACGACATCCGGGTTCAGCACGCGGATAATAGCACGCGCATCAATAATAGCAGCGACTATTTTAAACGGTGCGATTAGAAAGGTTTTAATCCCTTTACCACGCAATCCATTGATCTTGATTGTGTAGAGTGGAAACCCTGCTGATGGCACTAAACGTGACTCCAGTCCATTCTCGGTGCCAAGCCAAACTACTTCTACACCATCAGCCTGCAATCGGTTCGCGACAGCGAGCCCTGGAAAAATATGACCGCCTGTTCCGCCAGCCATGATTAAAACCCGCTTTAGCTTAGTTTCTGCCATCGGTCTCGCCCTTCTTTGTGGCCTCGGTGTCGCTGCCAAACAGCATCCTGTTTTCATGATCAATTCGAAGCAATATAGCTATAATGATACAATTAATTAGCATGCTACTGCCACCATAACTCATCAGCGGCAATGTCAGACCTTTCGTTGGCAGTAAACCTGAATTGACGCCAATACTAACGATAAATTGAATGGCAATCCACATGCCAAGGCCATAAGCGACATAGCCCGCAAAATGCCGACCTGACAGCTGCGCACCTTTACCAATCATAAAGGCACGCGTGACCAGTAATAAAAATAGTCCTATCACTAAACACATACCTACTAATCCAAGTTCTTCCGCAATCACGGCAAACAGAAAATCAGTATAGGCTTCAGGCAAATAGAACATTTTTTGAATGCTGTTTCCCAAGCCAACGCCAAACCAGCCACCACGTCCAAAGGCGATTAAGGATTGGGTCAATTGATAGCCCGTATCAAACGGTCTTGCCCACGGATCAAGGAAAGCCGTTAAACGCGCGAGACGGTACGGCGCTGAGATTGCAATCAAGGCAAGCGCTACCAATACAACAGAAAACAATCCGATAAAATGCCGAAGACGCATCCCCGCCAAAAACATCATGCCCAGTGTCGTTGCTGTCACTACCACCGTCGCGCCAAAATCAGGTTCTCTTAAGAGCAACACCGCAACCAATCCAAGCACCATCATCGGTTTTGCAAAACCACTCAGTTTCGTCTGGATTTCCGCATTACGCCGCACTAAATAACCCGCCATGTAGACGACCATGGTAAATTTCGCGAGCTCGGAGGCTTGTATTGCGAATGGGCCATAACCTATCCAGCGTGCGCTACCATTAATACTGCGTCCTATGCCAGGGATTAAAACCAATGCCAGCATCACTAATACCGTCATCAGTAAATAGCCGCTATATTTTTCCCATTGATTGATTTCAATTTGCAACACCACCGCACCCAGCATTGTGCCAAGCGTTAAAAAAATGAGTTGCTTAAAAAGAAAATAAAATGGTTGGTGGTATTGCCTGTCTGATACGACGATTGAAGCGGATGTCATCATCAGTAAGCCAATGACAAGAACAGACATCACTGCAAAAACAAACCATTTATCATAAAACGAAGGGATTGTTATCGTATGATGTCTTGCGATAGAGGTACGCATTCCGTTGCTGCTCTCCGTTTAACGCGACATGGCGACATCCTGCGCCAGATACTGATTTACCAATTCCATAAAAACTTGACCGCGATGCTCATAATTTTTAAACATATCAAAGCTCGCACAAGCAGGTGAAAGCAAGACACAATCATGCGTCTTTGCCATCTTCGCCGCCAGTGCAATCGCTTCTTCAAGTGAATCTACCAATGAAAGATTCGCGTTATTAGTCATTGCCGCCGCAATATCGTTTTTGGCCTCGCCAAATAAAATAAGATGGCGCACGTACTTATCAATGACGGGCGCTAATGGTGCAAAGTCAGCACTTTTACCGACGCCGCCTGCCAATAAAATCAATTTACCTTTGATCGAAGCACCTAACCCATTAATCGCCGCCACCGTTGCGCCAACATTTGTCCCTTTAGAATCGTTGACCCATTTTACCCCTTTGGCTTCGCGCACAAATTGGCAGCGATGCGGCAATCCCTTAAATTCACGCAGCACGGATAGCATGCTCTCAAACGACAATCCAAAACTATAGCCAATAGCAAGCGATGCCAATGCATTTGCTTGATAATGTTTACCTTGAACGGGCAAGTCATCCACTGGCATCAATAACTGATTTTCAAAGGCCAAATAACTCGTCTTGTTTTTTTCAATAAGACCAAATTCATTTTTCTTGGGAAGCGCTAGCGTAAAATAAAATTTACGTTCGACTGTTTTACATTCAGTTAAATCATCATCGCGATTACACACAGCTGTTTTTGCATGGTGGTAAATACGGTGTTTTGCCGCTTGATACGCGGCATAATCCGAATAACGATCCATGTGATCGGGTGAAATATTGAGGATAGTCGCAACCGCCGGCCTGAGTGAGTCAGTGGTTTCTAGCTGGAAACTTGATAACTCGAGAACAAATACCTCTGCTTTTTCCGGTGTTGTTAGTAAATCGAGTGCAGGCACGCCAAGATTGCCGCCCACCCCCGGTGTAAAACCACCCGCCTTCATCATCTCACCAACGAGTGTCGTCACTGTACTTTTTGCATTGGTGCCAGTGATGGCGATGACCGGTTTATCCGCGTATTGAGCGAATAATTCGATATCGCCAATGACCCGTTTGCCCTGTTTTACTTGCTCATTAATTAAAGGCTCTGCCAGGGATACGCCTGGGCTTACAATAATCGTCGTGGCTTTCTGCAAACTGGCTGCATCTAATCGACCAACGATGTAATCAACCTCTGGAAACGCATGCTTAAGCGCTGCAAGATGTGGCGGTTGTTGACGCGTATCCATCACCATCACCAGCACGTTCTGCTGCCTGAGATAGCGAACGCAAGAAAGTCCTGAGACACCCAACCCAATAACGACGTGCAAACCTGACATAAAATGATTTCTTTTTATCGAAGCTTAAGTGTGGCAAGACCAAACAAGACGAGGACAAAAGTAATAATCCAAAAACGGACAATCACTCGTGGCTCCGGCCAACCCTTTAGCTCAAAATGATGATGAATAGGCGCCATTCTGAAAATGCGCTTACCGGTTAATTTAAACGATCCTACTTGCAAAATAACAGACACGGTTTCAAGTACAAAAATACCGCTCATGATAAAGAAAATAATTTCCTGGCGCACGACGACCGCAATCAAACCAAGTGCGGCACCCAAGGCAAGTGCGCCCACATCCCCCATAAATACCTGGGCTGGATAAGTGTTAAACCAAAGAAACCCAAGACCCGCACCCACCATCGCACCGCAAAAAACTACCAGTTCACCTGCGCCCGGCACAAAGGGAATGGCTAGGTAATTAGCATAAAGAAAATTACCCGAGGCGTAAGCAAATACACCTAAGGCAGCACTGATCATGACCGCTGGCATGATCGCAAGCCCATCGAGTCCGTCAGTCAAATTAACTGCATTACTCGAACCAACGATGACAAAATAGGTTAACACGATAAATAACGGTCCAAGGCTAATGGACACGTTTTTAAAAAAGGGGAGAAGTAATTGGGTCTCGGCAGGTAATTTAGCAATAAAATAAAGATAAAGTGCCGCACTCAATCCCAAAAGCGATTGAAGCAAATATTTTTGCCGCGCAGGCATACCGCGACTATGTTTCAGCACAAGCTTGCGATAATCATCCCAATAACCAATCATTCCAAAACCAAGCATAATAAAAGAAGCGAGCCAAACGTAGCGATTCGTTAAATCCGCCCAAAGCAATGTACTCGTTAAAATGGCGATGATGACCAATGTTCCGCCCATGGTGGGTGTGCCGGCTTTGCTGAGATGGGTTTGTGGGCCATCATCACGCACCACCTGGCCAACGCGATGTGAGCTTAAATGGCGAATAATGGTAGGGCCAAATACCAGGGCAAAAATCAGTGCCGATAAGGTACTTAAGATGGCGCGAAGGGTGAGGTATTGGAAGACATGAAAAACGTGCGCGTACTGCGCGAGCCACCCACTTAACCACAATAACATGTGATTTCTCCGCTGAAGCTATCGTCGTTAATTATCCAAGCAGGATAAAGCCACATCCACATCATCAAAGGGCAATTTTTTATCGCCCACTAATTGATAATGCTCAGCACCCTTGCCTGCAATTAAAATGCAATCATTCTCTTTTGCCCATTGTATACTGTTCTTAATTGCTTTAGAACGATCTAGTTCGACCGAAACGCGATCTTGATTGATCATTCCTTGCAAAATCTGCTGCGCGATACTTGCTGGGTCTTCATGCCGGGGATTGTCGTTAGTAATAATAACTCTATCTGCCAACGTTTCCGCTATTTTCCCCATGATCGGGCGCTTTTGCGAATCGCGTTCACCCCCGCAGCCAAATACGCAAATCAGCCGTCCTTTTGTATGCTTCCTGAGTGCTTCCAATGCCTTTGCCAAGGCATCGGGCTTATGCGCGTAATCAACCACCACAAGCGGCTTACCTTTGCGGACCAAGGTTTGCATACGTCCTGGCACTGGTTTTAGGGCGGCCAATTGTTGTAAGACGGTTTCAAACGGAATGCCGTAAAGACACAAAGCTGAGAGTGCAGCCAATGCATTACTGAGATTAAATTGACCGATCAATGAAAGGGATAACTCACCTCTGCCCCAGGGAGTATCGATGACCGCATGCATGCCTTTTAGTGACAGTGACACGTTTTTTGCTGTCACTAACGGGATCGCGGGGGCGATCGGCGCATGACCCATGGTGCTATAAGCAAGCACTTTTTTTGTTGGGGCTAATTCTAAAAGCCATTGTTGTCCATGAACATCATCTACATTGATAATCAGTTGTTTAATGGGAAATTCAGCCAAAAAACGACGTTTGACCGCGGCATAGGCCGCCATATCGCCGTGATAATCCAAGTGGTCCTGGCTCACGTTGGTAAAGATGCCAAGATCAAAATCGATGGCATTAATACGGCCTTGATCAATACTGTGCGATGAGACTTCCATACTGATGGCTTTTGCGCCTTGCGACCATAAGTCATGTAATGTCGTTTGTAACTTCACCGCATCTGGTGTCGTTAAACCTGTTTCGTGTAAATCACCGTAAAATCCAGAACCAAGCGTCCCGATCAAGCCGCAGGGAATAGATAAATTTTGTAATACTTGCCCGATAAAATGCGTGCAGGACGTTTTACCGCTCGTTCCTGTGATACCAATCATTTGCATTTTTTTGGCAGGATAATCAAAGAAAGATGCACTCAATTGCCCGAGCAATGCTTTCAGTTGGTGGACAGGAACAATGGGAACGTCCGCTTCTGTCGTTATCATCGCCTGCGGGTGATCACTCGCAATTAAAACAGCTGCCGCACCGCGGGCAATCGCATCAACGATATAACGTCTGCCATCCAAGTGCGTACCAGCAATTGCTAAAAATAAATCGCCTTGCCTGATTTCACGGCTATCTAAAACTAATCGTGTTATGTCACGATCAACGGCAGGTGGGATCGATAGAATGTCTTTGAGCAATTTCGCCAGTTGCATACGCATCTCTTACTATTTCAGTTTAAAAACGCAGCAAGCATAGCAGCAAATTTAACGGCTTGCAGCGCAATCTAACGATATTCATTCAAATTGGGTCTTCTGCCCGCCAAATCAGAGGCTACCTGAATCGCTTTATTTACTGGTGGGTAAACTCGTCAGAGACTTGGAAATATGATGAACTGCTCATGCAGTTCATCACAGCTTTCCGGGATAAAAACACTATCGCTTATGCTGTCGGAATGTTGACTAACTATCTCAAACAATCATGCAACTACGAGACTTATGCGTATCACGATTTACTTCGTGAAGCGCCGCTGAATGTTGCAACTGCTGCTTAATTTCTGAAAATCCTGACGCTTTTGCTCGGCGATGGTTTTTCAATGCATCCTCACCTCGCGACTGCCACAACGGCCACAACGCCGACGCCTGGTTGTCCGCCGCCCCACATATAATTTCAACAAAAAAATCACGACCAAGAACAAGAGATGAATCCGCCGTACCACGATAGGTAAGCGCGACATCATTAATCCAATTCTTTATTTTTACATCACGCGCGTTTGGCTTTTTATGGCCTACGATCTCGCTCAAACGTTGGCTACATTCCTGCTCAAAACATTTTTCAACCAGCGTTTGCATATGACCGACAACATTAATCAGATACCACCTTAATTGATTCCTATTCCATAGATCAAAATTCTCATTATAGACACGATGCGCTTCTTGCAGATGGGCTTTGATCCAGGACTTTCCTTCCCTGATACTGCCGGGTTTAAAATCTTCT
>MGYG01000078.1 GCA_001801635.1 Gammaproteobacteria bacterium RIFCSPHIGHO2_12_FULL_43_28 | reverse complement strand
TTCGATATAACGCACATTTTCCTAATGGGTTGTCTGAGCATGAAATTGATCATGTTTTGATCGGTGCTATTAGCGGAGCTACCATCATAGAACGAAACCCCGAAGAAGCAAAAGCCATCCGCTGGGTTCCGCTTCCATCACTTGAAAAAGAACTGGCAGCGAACCCTTTACAGTTTACGCCTTGGTTTAAAGAGGCCTTTGGTATCGCGAAGGAACATTTGGGAAATTTAAGCACCGCTTCGTCCTGACCCCTGGGTTAGCTACACGTAACTGCTCACCCGTCATTGCGAGCCCGCGTTTTTTGCGGGCGTGGCAATCCAGTTTTCGTATACACAGGAAACTGGGCACAGAGTTGCAACACAGCTTGTTTGACACGCGCAATCGTCGTTGCATTTTCAGGATCATCCAGCACATCACCAATCCAATTCGCAACTTGCTCGCATTCTTTTTCTTTAAAACCGCGTGTGGTTGCAGCAGGCGAACCGATGCGTAACCCGCTAGTAATAAACGGTGTTTGCGGATCATTAGGAACGGCGTTTTTGTTGGTCGTGATATTTGCCTCCCCTAAGGCTGCTTCTGCTGCTTTACCCGTGATATTTTTATCGATTAAATCAATTAACATTAAATGATTGTCCGTACCGCCACTCACAATGTTGTAACCGCGGGCAAGTAATGTTTTCGCCATCATGCGTGAATTTTTTAAAACTTGCGCTTGATACACTTTAAATTCTGGTAATAATGCTTCTTGAAATGCCACTGCTTTTGCAGCAATCACATGCATCAAGGGCCCGCCCTGTCCACCGGGAAACACAGCTGAATTTAACTTCTTTTCCAAGTCAGGATTTGATTTTGCTAATATCATCCCACCGCGTGGACCACGCAATGTTTTATGCGTTGTTGTTGTGGTGACATCTGCAATATTTACTGGAGATGGATAATGACCTGTTGCAATCATACCAGCAACATGCGCAATGTCCGCCATGAGATAGGCGCCTACTTTATCTGCAATTTCACGAAAACGCTGCCAATCGACAATGCGTGAATAAGCAGAAAACCCAGTCACAATTAATTTTGGTTTATGTGCTAGCGCTAATTTTTCTGCTGCATCGTAATCAATTTCACCTGTCTCTGGATGAAGACCGTAAGAATAAAACTGATACAGTTTGCCAGAAAAATTAACCGGCGAACCATGGGTCAAATGACCACCGTGTGCAAGACTCATACCCAAAACGACATCGCCTGGTTGTATCATCGCCGCATAAGCCGCGACATTTGCCTGCGAACCGGAATGTGGTTGCACGTTTGCATAGGCCGCACCAAATAATTGTTTGGCGCGTTCAATCGCTAATTGTTCGGCCACATCAACATATTCGCAACCGCCGTAATAACGTTTATGCGGATACCCTTCCGCATATTTATTGGTAAGCACGGATCCTTGCGCAAGTAATACATTTGGACTGACGTAATTTTCAGAAGCAATTAATTCGATGTGTTCTTCCTGGCGTTTTTTTTCATCTTCGATTGCTTGCCACAGTGCTGGATCAAAATCGTGTAAGGAAATCGTCGGAAACATGCTTTTGTCCTTTTACTTATTCAGTCAATTAATGCCTAAAACAGCGTTTGCCCGTAAAAACCATTGCAATGCCGTGCTCATTACAAGCTGCAATCACTTCTTCATCGCGCACTGAACCACCCGGTTGAATGATCGCACGTATACCATGATTTGCGATGCGATCAATACTATCGCGGAATGGAAAAAAAGCGTCCGATGCGAGCACTGCGCCGTCAATTTTGTTATTTGCTTTACGCACCGCCATATCAACGGCATCAATTCGCGATACTTGTCCTGCGCCAATACCAATGGTCGTATTATCTTTTGCAATTAAAATGCCATTCGATTTCACGTGCTTTAGCACGCGCCAGGCGAATAACATATTATCAATATCTTGTTGTGATGGTTTTACGCTGGTTTTAATCATTAACTCATTCGGTTGAATCACGTGATTATTTTTTTCTTGAATTAAAACACCACCCGTGACAAACCGCATCTCCCAGGCATTGGTTGAGGGTGATGGCATTTCAAGTACACGTAAATTCGGTTTATCCGCAAAAATAGCCTGGCTCTCAATCGCATAAGCAGGCGCTATCACCACTTCCATAAAAATGCTCGCAATGGCTTTTGCGCTCGCCGCATTACACGGTCGATTGAGTGCAACAATGCCGCCAAACGCAGATTGCGAATCTGCTTCCAGCGCGCGTTTAAAGGCTTCCTCAATGGTTGCACCTATGGCAACACCGCAGGGATTTGCATGTTTGACAATCACACAAGCAGGCTCGCTAAATTCAAGGACGCAAGTGAGTGCTGCTTCTGCATCTAAAATATTATTGTAAGAAAGTGGTTTACCTTGAAATTGTGCTGCTGACAATAAACCAGTCGTTTCATGTTTCAATTGATACGCATAAGCTTTCTGATGCGGATTTTCACCATAGCGTAATTCGTTCCACTTTTCTAAAACAATGTCTAGTTTGTCGGGGTAGCCATGACCTTCTTCTTGGTGCCCGAGAAAATACTGATGAATCACGCCATCGTAGCGTGAGGTCTTTGCAAATGCTTTTTGCGCAAACTGTTTTCGAATGGCAAGCTCTAGTCCTTCATATTCATTTAATTGCTCAATCACTAATGCGTAATCGGATGGATCAGTGACAACGCCCACCCAAGAAAAATTCTTAGCGGCTGCCCGCACCATCGTCGGACCACCGACATCGATGTATTCAACAACTTCATCAAATGAAAGTGTCTCGCCTTGTTTTTGAATCACTTCTTCGAAAGGATAAAAATTAACGACGACCAAATCGATCCATTGAATATTATTTAGAACAGCTTCTGCTGCATGCAAATCGCGTTTTCCCAAAATACCGCCATGAATTAGCGGATGTAATGTTTTCACGCGGCCATCCAGCATTTCCGCAAGGCCCGTGATTTCTTCAACCTCACGATGTGGAATGCCTGCCGTTTTTAGCAATTGGCTGGTGCCGCCAGTTGAGATAATTTCAACCCCGCGCCTCGCCAATACGTCTGCCAGTTCAACAATGCCTGATTTATCCGAAACGGAAAGTAACGCTCGTTTAATGGGTATTCTATTCATGGTTATCCTAAAACCTGGTCTTTAACTTGCGGGGTATTATAGCGATAGGCTCGAATAAGTCATACCACTATTGTCAAAATCCGTTTACAATAGCGCTGAATAGGTTTTAACGCGTGGTACCGCTATGATTTTAATCAATAAAATTAATTTTCGCCTGATGGCGCTATTCAGCTTTATCATCTTGAGTTGGGGCATGGCCTGGCCGATTAATAAAATTGGTCTTGCTTATATGTCACCCCTTTGGTACACCGCTATCCGGCTTATTGTGGGTACTGTAACGATGATGGCCATCGTTATCGCAATCAATAAGTTTTCCCTGCCCAAGAAAAAAGACCTCCCACTCATTGCCATCATTGGCTTATTACAAATCAGTATTTATATTTTATTAGCAAACGTTGGCTTAGCTTACCTGCCAGCCGGCCGCTCATCTTTACTGGCTTACACCACGCCACTTTGGGTGATGCCAGCAGCCACGCTCTTTTTCAACGAAGAAACCGGTTGGCTGCGCTGGGTCGGCTTTGCGCTAGGCATTGCCGGACTCGTTGTTCTACTCTGCCCTTGGGAAATGGACTGGACGAATTCGCGTACTTTATTTGGCAGTGCCATGTTACTGCTTGCTTCACTTTGTTGGGCAATTTCGATGCTGTGCGCACGCTACATGCAATGGAGTAAATCGCCGCTCGAATTAATTCCCTGGCAATTACTCATCGGTACCTTGCCCATTTTAGCATTGGCCCTCATTAAAGAACCCTCCGTTAGTATCCATTGGGACCTGCCACTTATTTTATCGCTCGTTTACACGGGTTTTTTAGTCACGGGGCTTTCCTATTGGAGTGGTATCGTTGTTAATCGCGCTTTACCAACCAGTGTTGTTTCACTCGGCTTCCTCTTGGTACCGGTTTGCAGCCTGATTGTCTCAGCAATATTTATGCACGAGGTTGTGAATCTGCCGACAACCGTTGCGATGGGATTAATTCTTGCGGGTCTTGTTTGTGTCGTGATCTAATATTTTAGTTTACAATGAATATATTTTTGGTTTACAGTTTGCTAGTTAGGAAAATTAAATTTTGAATAATGACTTGTTCTAGTCAGTATAAAAATAACACCAAAATGGATAGTGCCGGGTAACATTATGTATCGTTTTAAGTCATTCACTTCTCGGGCTAAAGGTTTGCTGCAAAGCTTTTTTGACAGCAACAATGAAAGCAAAACAACCACTACTACGAATAGCAATATTCATGAACCGCAGAAGGTCGATAGCGATAATTTCGAGGGTCGATTAATTAAAATCGGCTACGACACCGATATCATCCCACTTTGTTTTCGTGACGCCATTTATTTCCATCTCATTAATGATCCAATCATGTTAGACGCCTATCCTGAACACTGTATTGATAAAGCATCCTATAATAACAATCTTAGAATACAAACAATTGAAGAAATTGAAGGTGAAAATAAGCGCACAGTGAATTACAAAATCAATCCATTTACCAATTTACCACTCCGAAAACTACCCCAGGAACAAGAAGCCGTGCGGTTCAAAAATGAAAACGCGCTTAAAGAAAATATCGAGTTTTTTATCACCTCGCTTGAAAAAATCTACGAACTCGAAAATGCGATAAGCACATTGGTAAAAGAGGCAAATGCGATTAAACTAGATGATCTCGGATCCGATTTAATTAACGATGACAAAGAAGAATTAGAATCTGAATTACGGCATAAAAAGCTGGAAGAAACGATCAACCCAAAGCTAGATCTCGTCCCACTTTTAGAAACGTTTATCACGAGAATGGATGAAATCATTCACACACAACCAAACCCCATGTACAAAAAAATGGAATATGCAGAAATTGTGGAAAAGAAGCAGTTGCGGCTCGAAGTAATAGAAAAAGATTTAAAACATTTTTTTCGTGAAACGCCTGAGATTCCAACTTCAGCAAATCAACATCAGAGAGAAACGGACATCGGAAGGTTTAGCCTATTTAAACCTTGCTCCCTATTACCAAACCATTCCATAGCAACCAAATCTCAGACTAAATTCACTAAATGATGTAACAGTGTGTATGCCACAGGAAGTTCGTCGTTGCGAGGCTTAAGAGCGTTTAGCCAAAGCAAGAGGCGGTCGAAAACTGGATTGCCACGCCCGTAAAAAACGCGGGCTCACAATGACGGCGTTAAAGCAGAAAATACGAGAATGTTTATGGAACTGTGTCATGCCAGCGTGCTTTTAGCTGGAACCGTGTCATGCCAGCGTGCTTTTAGCTGGCATCCAGGCTTTTCTCAGATTCATTCTGGATGCCAGCTAAAAGCACGCTGGCATGACACAGTTTGATGAATGCTCTCGAAAACACGCCAATTACAGTTCATTACAGCTTACAAATGTAGCTTGCGGTTCAGCTTGATCTGACATCGCTATCACCTTCTTGACCCTTTAGTTTGTTAGAGCGTCATCCCAAACTTTGAATCCATATTTCCCGATTCAATATTCTGATAATGCTCAGTGAAATTGTAAATATCCACTAGCGTCAACCCATTTTTAAGTTTTTCAACAGCAACTTCTTCATTATGTTTGATTGATTCGGCAAGTGGAATGGCATCTGTTGCTTCTTGAACGCTTAATACAACAACACCATCATCATCACCAAAAATGACTTCATCGGGAAGTACTGTGACACCGCCACAAGTAATTGCTTCTTGCGTGCTGCCAATTTTATTCTTTTTACCGGTTTTCGCGCATTTACCTTTGACAAAAATGGGCAGGCCAGTTTCAATCATTTCATTTATGTCGCGACAATTCCCATCCAAAACTACACCGCGTATGCCTTTTTGTTTTGCTGCAGTTGCAAAAATACCGCCGATTAGCGCGTGCGGTGCATTGCATGCATCAATTACCATGACACTCTCGCTGTGACAATTCTCTTGTAGCGCTTTAATAATTGAAAGTGATTCACCATTACTATTCACTGTCACCGATCGACCAATTAATTTTGCATGATGAGTTATTGGGTGGATGCTAGAATCTAACAGCCTGACATTTGGCAATGCATCGCATATATGCGTCGTGTTTAGATTTGTGAGTCTCTGAAATAATTTCGTATAAGTGTTCTCGATATTCATCTGTTTGCCTTGAGGGTGAACGTTGTTCTCAGGATTTCTTAATTTCATTATATTTTCCTATTAAATAATGAGATGGTGCAAGGAGATAGTGCTAATACCCAGCTCAAAAGTCGCCAGTTTAATCACTGAAAAAGAGGTTGTCAATAAATATAGCAGACTATATAATCTCTCTCTATAAAAAAACAACTATCTATGGTGTCACGATTAGTTTTATCGCGTTATATTTTTATAAGTAATCAACCACAGTGAATAGGAGGCCTATTTATGTCTTTTGATCTTACTCAGCATACTGGCGTTTTGATAAAAAAAGCAGCGCGGCTGTTTGAACGTGTAGCCAATATGAATTTAGATGAGCTCGGTGTCACTTACAGTCAAACCATCTTTCTTGTTCGTTTGTGGGAAAGAGACGGGCAAAATCAAATGGAATTAACGAAAAGTGCAGGCTTAAAACAACCGACTGTCGTTCGCATCTTGGATAAAATGGAACGAGATAAATTAGTCAAGCGTGTGAGAAACAAGACAGATAAACGCAGCTATAACTTCTTTCTCACAGAGAAAGCTAAAAAAGCCTGTCAAAAACTAGAAAGCCAGGGTCAGATGATGCAATCAATCGCAGCAGGTGCTTTTGCTATGCAAGAGATTAATAAACTCAATCAAAACTTGTTGGGAGTGATTGGCAATTTGCAGGCTTTTATTGAAATGAATGAGTGTTGAGGTATGCTGTGATTAAAATGCAAATACAAAAACTAATCAGAACTTATTCCTTCCCAATTATATTAATTGCTTCTATTTTGCTAGGTGGCTTAGCAGGATCTCTCCTTGGGCAAGATGCACAACGTTTAAAACCATTGAGAGATATCTTTCTCAATTTGATCTTTACCACTATTGTTCCACTCATCTTTTTCAGTGTCTCATCTGCAATCGCAAGAGCTGGGAAGACGATTACCAACATTTTGCGTATTATATCAATAAATTACTTACAATTTCGGACATAAAAAGTCCGGATGTTACAGTTTCAGCTTTATAATTTTCGTAATTCGTTTGAGCCTAATCAAGACGCTGATGAAACAAATAATACCTGGCCAGAATTAGTGAATACTATAATACAATCTGTCTGGGATGAGAGGCAAAAGATATGTAAGGAAACAGTTTATGGAAAAAATACAAGAGAACAATGTTTAATCCAATAATTAAAATACCTTAAGCAATGCCACAATTCAATACGGTGGCTACATCACACCGAACCTTGATTAATCAGATGCCTGCCTTTCATCGAGGGGTTTTGATATATAGCCAACTATATAGATTGACAAGCCCATGATTTCTTCATTAAACTTGCAGCACGCAAATAAGATCAATAGGGGCATCAACACATGCTACAAACCCGTTCAGTATTACTTACATTATTTCTATGGCTATTTAGCCTTATTGCTCATGCGACTCCATCGAACCAGATGCTCGCAGTGGTTGAAGAAAATGCTGGGCACGTTAGTTTTTATGACACACAAAATGGCAAGCGATTAGGTGATTTGCAAGTGGGATTTTTGCCACACGAAATTGCGATTACACAGGATGGAAAAACGGCTTACGTAAGTAATTTTGGCATTAAAGATTATGATAGTGGTGCTGGTGTGCCAGGTGCCGGTATTTCAGTCATCGATATTCAAAACCGTGTTGAGAAATATCGTTTATTCACTTTTGATCCTGCAAACCATAAAGATTATGCTCAAATTGACAGCGCACCTCATGGTGTGAAATTACGTCCGCCACTTGAACAACAACTTTATGTGAATGTGGAAAAAGGTGGAAAAGTTTTGGTTTTTGATTTGGCCACTAAATCAATTATCAAAAAATTTGATGTGAGTCCCAATACGCATAATTTACTTTTTTCAACAGATGGAAAAACTCTCTGGATAATGGCGGGTAAGGATGGCGTCATACGCATGGATCCTGATACTGGTAAAGTAACGGGAACATTTAGTTTGCCCACACCAATCCGTGGATTAAAATATACGCCTGATAATCGTTATCTAATGGCATCAGCTGTTAATCAAATCGTTTTTATAGATCCAACCTCTTTGGCGATTAAAAATCAATTTACTAATTTAGGCGTGGGACCAATACTGTATTCTGATATTTCACCTGATCAAAAATACATTGTTGCACCTGCCGCCTTTGATAATCAAATTGTTATTCTCGAAGTAGAAACAGGCAAAGTCATTAAACGTATAGTGACGGGGTTAAATCCTGTCACAGTGATGATAGATGCTGAAGGAAAATTTGCCTATGTCACGAATGCAACAGACAAGCATGTTTCGAAAATTAATCTTGCGACATTTGAGTCTACCAATATTTTGACAAAAAACGGTCCAAATGGAATTGCTCTCGTTCCATATTCTCCAAAAAGTAAGATGAAGCAATTAAACTTAGGTGTGATGCTCCCTTTATCTGGCGGAGATGCGCAGCGTGGCCGTGATATGATGCGAGGATATGAATATTGGCGGTTAATGCTAGCACATGCGGGCGGATTGTATATGCGTGGGCAAGCTTATAATGTCAATATTGTTTATTTAGATACGCAATCAGATAACGGTAATATTGCTGCATTAACGACTGAATTGATTAATCAGTATCATGTCAATTTATTGTTATCGACTTACGGAACTGTTGCCTACAATATTGAAAAGCAAATTGCTACAGAAAATCACATTCCCATCACGCCAACAGAGACTAATGAAACACCGTGGATCCCAAATGATATGGCAGTGGGGAAAGATATTTTTGTAACAACTAAATTCTATGATCAACAATATTATGCGCAATATAATTTTAAAGCATCAACCTATTCTGCCGATGCAACGGCAATTGGGATTGCATTGCAGAAAGCGATATTAGCAGTCGATAGTTTAGATGCAGATGCTTTATCTAAAGTGTTTGAACAAACGACCTTCGATATCTTCCATGCTTATTGAGCATAATTGCTTCTGGACAACACCATGTTAAAAAAGTTTTTGGCTTTAAGCTTGATCTTAGCTAGTTCGAATCATATGGCTTATTCACTCGAATTATTTCAAACCGGTAATCCTAGTGCAATGTTCAGTGGAGTGACAGAAGGCGACATGACTTTTGCGCAGCTTAAGGATAAAGGCAATTTTGGTCTTGGTACATTCAATGGCATTCAAGGCGAGATGGTTGCAGTCGATGGCCACTTTTATCAAATTGGCAAACAAGGTAAAACGGTTCTTGCGCAACCTGATTGGAAAACACCTTGGGCACAACTGGTTACCTTCTCGCCAGAGTCATCCATCAATCTTAATAAAATAGCTAATATTAGTGAATTAAAGAGTATTATTGATTCTAAATTAACGAATAGAAATATCCCATATGCTATACAAATTAAGGGTCAATTTAATTATCTTAAATTACGTACAAAAACACCTAGAAAAGCCTTGCAAACGAAAAACATCCATGAAGACATATATAACCTAAACGCTGTTTCAGGAACTTTAGTTGGATTTTGGTTCCCAGAATATTTACTTAATCTAGCACTGCCTGGTTATCATTTTCATTTCATATCGGATGATAAAAAATTATCTGGGCATGTGTTGGATCTTAATGCAGATAAGCTCAACGTGGCATTTGCTGAAGTTGATACAATAAATTTAAAGTTTCCTCATACTGAGGTTTATAAAAAAGCTAAGATTATTGCACCTTCAATGGATACCTATCATCAATCTCAAATGTAATATTAAGGGTAACTACTCAGCCGTCATTGCGAGCCCGCGCTTTCTGCGGGCGCGGCAACCCAGTTATTAGAGGACATTTGGATTGCTTCGGCTAAACGCTTCGCAGCCTCGCAATGACGAGCGAGTAGTTACTATTAAGGAGGAATTATGTTACTCAAGAGAATAATGTTTACAAGTATGCTCGCATTAGTATCGACTACTACATTTGCAAATGTTTCGACCATCACAATTAAAGACAATCGTGATTTAGAATGGCATTCTATGCAAGGTTCATACGGAAAATATGCCGTTATCACTGGCAATCCAAAGAAGAATGAATTCTTTGCTGTCAGAATTAAATTTCCAGCAAATCATGCCATACCTGCGCATCACCATCTTAATTATGAATATGACACTGTCATCTCAGGCACCTGTTATCTTGCCTCTGGAAAAAATGGGGATAAAAGTAAAGGCACTGCAGTGAAGGCAGGGCAGTTTGTCATCATACCGCCGAACACACCGCATTATGGCTGGACAACAAACCGTGGCGCCATTATTCAAGTGAGCGGGATTGGACCGTGGGGACCGATTTACGAAAAATAGATTTGAAATTACCGCTTAAATCCATTTTATACACGGAGTTAGCAATGCTAAAGCAAATGCGTAAAACGATCTTACACAGCTGCTTCATTTGGTGCAAATAAATGAAGATACCCTAAAATATGGAAAATCTATGTTCTTTAGAAATCATTCATCCAGCGAATTTGTGCTTGAAAACATAAAAACTAAAATTGCAATCATAGGTGCTGGTACGGCAGGGTTGTTTGCAGCCATTTCATTAATTAAAAAATTCGGTGACAAAGTAGATGTTTCTGTTTATGAAAAATACCCTTGTTTTGACGCGGTATATTTATGGATTTTTTATACAATGAACTAATGCGTATCAATAACAATAAAGAAATTATTCATTGGAATTGTGATTTGAAGCAGATTATTACGACAGAATCCGTAAAGAAAAAACTTTTATTTACTAACGGAAAGGATTCAGATGAATTTGATCTTATAATCGGTGCTGACGGCGTGCATTCAGAAGTGAGAAAATTAATGTTTGACAAAGAGCCGCCACATCATGTAGGAGCAAATATTATCATGGTGTTATACCAAATGATTCATTTTCAAAAATTTATGAAGAATATAAAAGAGAAAGAATTAACCGGATTCTTTATTTTTATATTACGACACACAAAATGGCACCAAAAGGTTTACTGTCTGTAGATGATTTTAACTTACAAAAAATTGATATCAATACTGAATATGGTAATCAACGCGCACTTACCTCTGCTGTTCATTTTAATGATTTACTTCAGCATCAGCTTTCATCTGTAGAAAAGTGGCAAGAATTTTTTGAGATAAATGAAGATCCTAAAAACGAAAATACAGAACAAGAGGTAGTGTTGCAGAGAAATCGTAGCAACAGAAATTAATTGTGTGAGGGCTCGCGATGACGGATGAACTGTTACTCAATGATAAGCTGCGCTATCGCTGCAACTAACGCTTCACCTTCTAACTGCTGCACGCGTTGCTTTAAGCTTTCTGGTGTATCTGTCGCTACTACCTTACAACGTTTCTGTAAAACAACAGGGCCCGCATCGACCCTCTCCGTTACATAATGCACCGTGCAGCCAGTTTCTATTTTTCCTGCTTTAATCACTGCTTCATGCACGGACAAATCCATCAATCCCGCGAAATCAGGCAGCAAGGAAGGATGCACATTAATAATTTTATTTTCCCAATTTCTGACAAAATCACATGATAAAATACGCATATAACCAATTAACACAATTAAATTGACTTGATGTTGTTTCAATATGGTCGATACTTCCGCATCATAGGCTTCGCGTGATTTGCCGCACGAAGGAACGAATCGCGTTTTTAAACCAAATCCTTTTGCACGCGGAAGTATCAAGGCATCTTCGTTATTGCTAATGACAATCTCGATGCTCGCATGTAAGCGCTTCGTTTGAATGGCTTCGACAATGGTCATTAAATTCGTGCCGCGAGTTGAACCAAGCACCGCGATCCGCCTCATGAGGCACGCACGCTTTTCATATGGTCTATGCGCTTTTGAATCAGCGCATCGGTGCCAATATCTTCGCGATGGAATAATTCACCTGTGACTGCACAAATTTCATGTTCAGCTATTTTTTCTGCTTGTGTGAGCGTACTTGCTGTTCCAACATACGCGACCGTTCTTGAGCCGGTTGCGATTAATTGTTCTTTTTTCACATCAACGGCCGCTAAATATAATTGTTCTTTATTATTTACATTCGCAAAATCAATTGCTTTATTTTTAACTGGCTGATCGGGATAACCCTTAGGAACGGCGTATTTACACACGGTAGCCAGCGGTGCAAACTGAATAGCGCATTGTGACAATGTTTGCGATGTCATGGCTTGACAAATAGTGACAAAATCCGTTTGCAAAATAGTTAAGACGTTTAAACTTTCTGGATCACCGAAGCGCGCGTTAAACTCAATCACATACACACCATCGCGCGTTGCCATGAAACCGCCGTAGAGTACGCCAATGTATGCTTCGCCAGTTTTTGTTTTTAGTGCGGCGATCACCGCTTGATTGATAGCAAGGGCCTGCTCTATATCGTCGTTAGTTAAAAAGGGCAAACGATGATTTGCATCAGAATAACTGCCCATGCCGCCGGTATTTGGCCCTTCATCACCAACATAAGCGCGCTTGTGGTCTTGTACAATCGGCATTGGAATGAGTGTTTCACCATCACAAAAACACATGAGTGAAAATTCTTGTCCCACTAATTTTTCTTCAATGACAACGGAAGATGATTGCGCGAAGATTTCTTCGCAATATTGCAAGGCTTCCGTGATTGAAGGTAAATGCTCACCCGCCACCTTGACACCTTTGCCGCCCATTAATCCATTTGCTTTAATAACATAATGAGCTTCACCTAATATATTGAGAAAATCAGAGATACCTGTCATCTCAGTAAAGACCCGGTAACGCGGCAAGCCTTCGATCTGAAATTCTTGCATTAATTCGCGCGCAAACGCTTTACTGGTTTCAATGCGTGCGAGTGTCCGTGTAGGCCCAATCGTTTTTATACCCGCTTCCCACAGTGCATCCGCAACACCGCTTTCAAGCGGTGCTTCAGGACCAATAATCGTAAGATCAATCTGCCAGTTTTTTGCGGTAGTGACAATATTTTCGCTATCGGTGATATGACCAACCGTATACCGTAAGGTCAATTGCGCAATGGCAGGATTCACCGCGGCAGCAAAACAAAAAATGAATGGTTTTTGTGGTGAACGTGACAGCGCCGCAGCGATAGCATGTTCTCTTGCACCTGAACCAATAATGAGGATGTTCATGTTTGACCCTTATCACGCTCTCTTTGCTTCTCTAAAAAGGCAATACGTTCTTTCGTCAAATTGCCACAAACATAATCACCATCCATACACGCCATGCAAGGTTTTTTAATTTGATGTTGACCGCGACGCGTGATCGCTTCCACCAAATCTTCGCGTGATTGATAAAGCAAATAATCAACACCGAGAAATTCACAAATCTCCTCATGCGATTTAACGGCGGCAATTAATTCATGACACGATGGCATGTCAATTCCATAAAAACACGGATGTTTGATCGGTGGCGCAGACGAGGCAAAATACACTGCTTTGGCGCCAAATTCACGTACCATTTTTACAATTTCGCGTGAGGTTGTTCCACGCACGATACTATCATCGACAATCATCACTTTTTTATTTTCAATTTCGGTTCGTTGCGGTGTTAATTTATAGCGAACATGCCGAGAACGCGTGCGCTGATTTGGCATAATAAACGTGCGGCCAATAAAGGGATTTTTATATAATCCTTCTGAATAGCGCACACCTAATTCGTGTGCAAAAGAAAGTGCCGCGGTATTTGCGGTAAATGGCGCTGGAATAACAACATCGGGTTGCAATTCAGGATACTTTTCTTTCCATTGCTTCGCTAAATTTTGTCCCATGCGTAAACGTGCACGATACACACTCACGCCATCTAAGGTCGCATCAGGACGTGCAAAATACACATATTCAAAGACACAAGGCGAAAATGCCTTTGTCTCTACCACTTGTCGATATAATTTTCCTGCTTGATTGACATAAGCGACTTCACCCGGTGCAATATCGCCTTTAGGTTCAAAACCAAGCGCGTAAAATGGCGTCGTTTCGGAAGCAAATATATAATCTTTTGTTCCATCTTCGCGTAGACGCTCGCCCCATACTAAAGGTCGAATTCCGTGTGGATCACGAAAAGCAACCAATCCCTTACCAATCACAACACTGACCACCGAATAAGAACCTTCGACTGTCGTATAAATATTTTTAACGGCGTGAGTGAGTTGTTCAAAGAACATATCCTCATCGTGATCGCGATACGACCCTGTTGCTAAATTATCAGCAAGTAATAGTAACAAGGCTTCAGAATCGAGCGTTGAATTTAAATGGCGATGTTGCTCGTGGCGAATGGTAGTAGACAGTTGATCGTAATTAACTAAATTACCATTATGCGCAAGTGCGATACCGCGTGGACTACCGAGCCAAAGTGGTTGAATGTCCGCTTCACTGTAACCACCCGCCGTTGGATAACGCACGTGCGCTATACCCATATGGCCTTTTAGGATGTCCATCTCTTTCGGTGAAAATGCTTCACGCACCAAACCTAAACCGTGTTTAGGATGAAAGCGAGAATCACAAGTCAAAATGCCAGCGGCATCTTGTCCGCGATGTTGTAAATGAATCAGACTATCATAAAGTTCTGCAGCAACTTCATCATGACTAAAAATACCTACGATGCCGCACATAGTTTACTCCAGCCACGTCGTCAGGTGACGGTTAATTCGCTCGTGTATTGATTCTTTCGTTTGTAAAAAATCAAATGGTTGCTGCGTTAGCATTTCATATAATGCGACATAGCGAGTAGCAAGCGTCACAATTAATTCACTCGGTGCCTCTGGTAGTATTTTATCGTGATACGGATCACAATGTTGACTAAACCATAAGCGCAATATTTCTTTATCGAAATTGTCGGGTTCTTGCCCTCTCGCCATTCTTTCCGCATAACTCGCCGCTAACCAATAACGGCTTGAATCTTGCGTATGCATTTCATCGACAATCACAATGTTGCCCGCTTGATCTCGACCAAATTCATATTTCGTATCTACCAAGATCAATCCACGTTCGTTAGCATAATTCGCACCAACGGTATAAAGTGCTAAGGCTGCTTTGCTCACTTCATCCCATTCAGTTTGTGTCATTAGTCCTTGGGCAACGATTTCAGTTGCGGTAATTGGTTTGTCGTGCACACTATCCTTTGTGGTTGGTGTTAAGATGGGTTTTGCTAATGGCGTGTTTTTTTGCAAGTCATCAGGTAGGCGTAGTCCGCTAATCTCGCGCAAACCTTGTTGATAAAGCTGCCAAAGCGAGGTATTGGTTGTGCCGGTGATATAACCGCGCACAACAAATTCAACGGGGAATACACGGCATTTCTTTGCGATAATGACATTTGGATCCGGCATGCCAATGATATGATTCGGAAAAATGGCTTTCGTTTTCTGAAACCACCAAGCACTCGTTTGATTTAATGCTTGTCCCTTGAAAGGCACCGATGCAAGCTGTCTATCAAACGCACTTTGTCTATCGGTAGTGACTAAGATGAGTTTATCATTCAACTCATACGTATCACGTACTTTGCCGCAATATTTCTTTCCCCATTGAAAATCAGTTTGGGTCAAGGTCATTGATAAAGCAGCACGACACTGCGCTGCTTTATCCTGCATGGTATCGATAACAGTCATAGGCATAAGGATTAACAATGATATTGGTTTGTAAAATACGTTCTTCCAGTTCATTCATGGTTGGATCATCTGCTTCAAACGACCAGAGGTTACCGTGGTGAATGCTGATCGCATTATTTATGGCGAAATGATCTTGCAAGGTTTGCATTTTTTGCTGGCCGATTAAATCCTCTTTGGCTCGCACCAAAAAATTAATCGTCGCAGCGGATTTTACTTCGTGTGATGCCAACTTTCGTTCCTTGCGAGAATTATAAAGCACGCCACTTGCTAAGACTTTCTCGACGGTTTCTTTTGTATTTGCTTTTATTTCCCAATGCATACGACGTCTTACTTTGACAGGTATACCCAATTGACGCAGTGTATTTTCAACGGTCAATGCTTGATTATCGGTAATGATAAGTTCGACGATGGCTTCTTCATATTGTGAATCACATTGATACGAGGTTGCGACCAATCGGCGCGGATAATACATCAGTGGTGCAACGGACACGTGTTGACCTTCGCGAATATAATCACGCATAGACTGAAAGATTGGGTCACCCATCACTGTTCGTTCAGGATGCGGCATCATCGCCATCACATTACCTGCTTTATTTGAAATAGCAGCAATATTATCAACGGAGCCATTCGGATTGATTGGGAATTCATCTACAATACGGCCTGATGCATCGCAATATTGAAACACATTTAAACCTTGAATTTTTACTTCTTGCAATAAGGCATCAGTCATCACAAAGCGGCCTTCGCCATGTGCAATAGGCACGTTTACAATAGCTTTTGCAGTGAGATGACGCGTAAACGCATTACGTTGATATTCATCGGAAAGACGCATCGTCACCCAGGCGTTGTAATAGCCTGTGCCTAAAATTTTATTATTTGCGATACGTTTATTTTCGGTCAAAGCCATCGCGACTTTATTATTTTCAAGGCCTGGGACGAGTCCAGTTTCAACCAGTATTTGCGCGCCATTACAAATACCAAGCACGGGTTTCCCTTTTTCACTTTCTGCTTTCACCGAAAGCATGAGAGGATCAAGGGCGGCAATAATCCCAGCACGTGAACGATCTTCATAGGAAAAACCACCAACGATGATATAACCATCCATCTCACGCAATTTGTCGGGTGTTTCATTCCATAAAAATGAGATGGGTTCCATGCCCGCACGTTTTACCGCCATCGCGGTTTCACGTTCACAGTTTGAACCGGGGAATTGTATGATTGCAATTTTCATTTAAACGAGCCTCACCTTGCGCGCACCAGGTACCACGCGGCCAATCTCATACAGTGGAAACGCGGTATGATGTTTTAAAACAGCTTTCATCGCATCAATCATGGCAGGTGCTACCATCATCACCAGACCAACGCCCATATTGAACGTTTTATACGCTTCTGCGTCATTTAAGTGACCTAATTTGCATAACACATCAAATACGGGCAGCGTTGGGCATTTCGCTTTTTCAATTTCAACATCACAATGTGCAGGTAAAATACGCGGAATATTCTCAAGCAAACCACCGCCAGTAATATGCGCCATACCTTTAATTGCAATGTTATTAGCAAGCATCGCCAACACTGGTTTGGTGTAATTAAGGTGCGGTGTTAAGAGCGTTTCGCCAACACTCTTGGTTAATTCTGGTAATACTGAGTCAACGTGATGACCACCAACGTCAAATAATAATTTTCGTGCAAGGGAGTAACCATTCGTATGTAATCCACTGGATGGAAAGGCAAGCACGACATCGCCCACTGCAATATCCTTGCCAAGAATCGCTTTTTCTTTTTCTAATACACCCGTCACCACACCAACGAGATCATGCTCACCCGGTAAATACGTGCCTGGCATCTCTGCCGTTTCACCACCAACGAGTGAAATATTATTCTCGCGACAAGCTGACGCCATGCCTTTAACCATTTCTTCAACAATACGCGGATTCAATTTATCGTTTGCAATGTAATCAAGTAAGGTCAGTGGTTTTGCGCCAAGCACAATAATATCATTAACGGTTGCGCTCACTAAATCGATACCAATCGTATCGAATTTTTGCATCATTTTGGCAACCATCATCTTGGTGCCAACACCATCGATACTTTGCACGAGTACGGGATGTTGATATTCATTCAGTATGGCCTTCAAATCATACATCGCACCGAAGCTGCCAATATTCGTCAGTACGGCGTCACTAAACGTGCTTTCCACCGCTTGCTTGATACGACGCACCGCTTCATTTCCCGCTTCAATATCAACACCCGCTGATTGGTAAGTCACACTTGTCATTAGAGCAATCTCTCTCTTAAACCGTTTTCCCATGCTGCTTTTGCCTCTTGAATGGAAACATCAATCACACCATTCATTTTCAACCGTGGTTCACGCGTCGTTTCACCGATGACAATAAATGGTACCATGGCTTCCTCAAATAATTTTTTGAATGCTTTTACTTTATCGCGCGAAACCTCAAGTATAAATCCGCCTGTTTCACCAAATAATTTTTTATCGTGCGGTAAATCACCCGGCACATCAACGTTCACCCCCAATGCATGTTTAAAACTCATCTCAGCCAGTGCAACGGCAAGCCCACCGTCAGAAATATCGTGCGCAGATAAGATCAAACTGAGTTGCATCGCAGCATGAATAGTATAAATGTCACGTGAAAAATTGGCTAAATCAGGCTTTGGCAGATTCGCACCGATGACATCATGCAATTGATAATAAACACTGCCACCACATTCATCCTTACGTTCACCAATCAATATCAGCGTTGTTTCAGGACGTTTTAAATCGTACGTCACTACTTGTGCGATGGTTGGCATGACACCCAAGCAAGCAATCATCGGACTGGGAGGAATCGCACACTGTTCGCTATTATTATATAAAGACACATTACCCGCGATCACTGGCAAGCTATGTTGTGTATCCTGGTGCAGTGTCACCGAAGCACACGCCTCTTTTATACCGCGAATTGATGCGACCAATTCACCCATTTGTTCAGGAATTTCTGGATTACCAAAACACAAACAATCGGTAATCGCAAGCGGTGTTGCACCGACTGCAATAATATTACGTATCGATTCACACACGGCATTCACCGCACCCCAGTAGGCATCAATTTTGTTATAACGTGGATTTTGATCGAGCGATAAGGCTATGCCTGTATCACGAATTTCTTCCGGATAACTTTCATCATTGAATGGCTGCATTACCCCCGCATCAGCACAACCTGCTTCAATGAGCGTGCGCCCTTGCACTTGTTTATCATAGGTTTCAATAATCGGTGCGCGAGAGGCAATGTTTTCATGCTGCAACATCGTTAAAAAGATTTCATTGTATGATTGCTTCTCTGCCAAGCCTGGTTCTTGCAAAGGCTTTTCTTTTTCAATAAAGGGCCTATCGTAAACAATGCCCTTCGTCACATCGCGTGCTTTGGCATGAACAATTTGCTTACCTGCGTGATTGACGACGTACATGCCATCAGTTCTAATCTTACCAATCACACTTGCGCACGCACCAAGTGAAACCTTGGGTAAGGCGAACGTTTCATTGTAATGCGTTACTATCAGGTCGACTAAGGTGTCAGGTACCACCCACATGAAACGCTCTTGCGTTTCAGAACACAAAATCACTGCCGGCAGTAAGTTTGACATGCTCGTTGGAACTTTTTCCAAATCAATCTCAGCACCATAACCGCCGCTTTCAGCGAGTTCAACACTGGCACAAGCAATGCCCCCTGCGCCTAAATCTTTAAAACCCACTTTATCAATGAGATTTTTTTCACGTAGAAGCTGAAATAACGCATTATTTGCTTTTAAAATATGCCGTTGCAAAAAGGCATTTGGTTCTTGCACTGCCCCTTTATTGCGTTCTTGTTCTGCTTCTTTGAGAACAGTTGAAGCGAAACTGGCGCCGCCAAAACCGCTATTATCCGTTGGTTTACCCACCAAAATAAAAACATAATCATCGGCATCTTTGGGCGCATATGAATGAATTAAATGATCTTCACGCACAATACCTAAGGTCACGACGGTCACCAGACAATTTTCGTTGTAACCAGGATCATAATATAGATCGCCGGCGATATTCGGGATGCCGAGCGGATTGCCATAACCGCCAATACCACTCACCACCCCTTCATGTATCCAATGGGTCTTTGCGCGCTCTATATCACCAAAACGCAGGCCATCAGCGACAGCAATCACTTCAGCACCCATGCAAGAAACATCGCGCACATTCCCGCCCACCCCCGTTGCCGCCCCTTCGTAGGGAACGATTTGGGAGGGATGATTATGGGATTCATGACTCATGACTATCCCGTAGCGATGGCCCTCTTTATCCGTCGCAACCGATACAACACCTGCATCTTCTTTGGGGCCCAAAATAATGTGCGGCCCATCAGTCACAAAGGAGCTTAAATGCGGACGACTGCTTTTGTAGGAGCAATGCTCCGAGCCCTGAATCGACCAGAGAACGAGTTCTGCAAAGGTAGGCGGTCGCTTTAAAAGGTCACGCTGAACGGTCAATGCTTCCTCAACGGTCAAACCAAGGCGGTACTTTTTGAGGATGGCGTCAATCGCCTGTGGTGAAAGTGCTGAAAAATCAAAGATCTCAGGTGTTTCGTGCATTTTATGCCCCGCCCGTGAGTGTTTGGGGCTAAAGAATAGCGGGGATTAGGCTAAGTCGTCAATGTGTTTTAAGTTTACAACTCTGTACACGACAAAATTTAAAATTGCCCGTTCATGCTTCGAGACGGCGCAAAAAGCGCGCTCG
>MGYG01000077.1 GCA_001801635.1 Gammaproteobacteria bacterium RIFCSPHIGHO2_12_FULL_43_28 | reverse complement strand
TTTTCAGTGTACGCAGGTATCGTGATTAACGGCTATCTTGGTTTATTCTTGCTGTATGGTATTTCACTTGAGGGGCATCAGCAAAATACCACCATGATTTTTGAAAATTATAAACCAATCGCCCTTTGTTCACGTGATTTTGGTGGGATGAAAGTGGATTTGGCTACCTTAAATAGCACGCAGTATGGTTATGAGGCGCATCCGGAATCATCAACCATTACTAAAGAGAAAGACGAGGCGACAAATACATTTATCCACACCGTGATGCAATACCATTTAGGTGAACTGGTCACATTACTTGCTGATCATTATCATGTAAAAGAAGCTGTGTTCTGGAAAGTGGTGAAAGCTCAGGTTGAAGCCTGTTTTTTGCGATTAAAAGACAGAATAGATCCGGCACGGTATACAGAAGAATATCAACGCATCATGCACGCTGATTGGCGGGTAAAAGGCCTGATGCGTATGCGATTAAATGATGCGACGCATCACAATATTAATATTACGGTTGAAAATCCATTGCGAATAGGTTGAATTTGAATACGCAGTTAAGCACGAAAAATCAGTTGCACTTATTATGGTTGGGACAAGCCTGCCTGATGGCCGTGCTTGCGATGAGTTTACCTTATTGGCCGCTTTATCTTGCAAAACTGGGGCACGTTGCTAAAAGTGAATTACGTTATTTGAGCGCGGCAATTTATATCGCACCAGATCTTGTTTGCGCATTCACATCACCACTTTGGGGTCGATTGGGCGATCGTTACGGCCAAAAAGCGATGGTGGTGCGCGCTTGTTTTGGGCTTTTCATCACGCAAACATTGATCATGCTGACTGTCAATGCTTATCTCATTTTGGTTTATCGCATCCTGCAAGGATTGCTCGCTGGATTTATTGTCGCAGGACAAGCGTGGGCACTCGCTATGACACCGCGTACGAACCACAGTGCGATCATCGGCAAATTGCAATCGGCAACCGCCATAGGAACACTGCTTGGACCATTATTGGGTGGTATTATTGCAACGTATTTTGGGTATCGTTCTCTCTTTTTCATTTCAACCATTGTTTGTGGTAGTTGGATGATTGCATTTTTAGTTTTTTTGCAAGATTCATCGGTGAGACATATGGATCAGAAAACGAAAATTTATCAGACCTCATCCACCATTCGTCAATCAATCTTCCATCGCGCTGCATTTTCATTGTTACTAATCATTTTTATCGTGCAATTGGCGCGTTCGATGATTTTGCCTGTGTTTGCTTTATTTGTTATTGAGCATTTGCATGGTAATGCAATGACGGTAGGATTCTTGTATGCAGCATCGGGCGCGATGATTTTCCTTACCGCCCCTTTTTGGGGTAAAATTTTTGATGGCATGATTCAATTTGAAAATCGATTATATCACTGTCTTGCCATTTTGTTGCTGCTATCAGCGTTGCTTCAATATTTGCATGCGTTTGCGACAACAGCGGTGATGGTGCTGGTCTTGCGTTTGCTCTGGGGAATTTGCCTTGCTGCTATATTGCCCGTTATCCTTAGGCTTTTAGTTGATGAAGTCAGTCAAGATGAAAGGGGTACGTATTTGGGTTTGGGAAATAGTGCGACTAAATTTGGCAATATGTCAGGGATGCTGTTAGGTGTGATCATGGAATCGAAATTTGGCTTTTCCAATAGTTTTTATATGATTGCCTTATTATACGTTATTGCGGGCATGATGGTGTTGTTACGAGTAAAGTCTGCACCTATGGTAGCAACAGGAGCGCTTTATGATAAATAAAAAATCCGCCGTATTCGAACTTCTACTCGTTGGGACCTGGATATTAGGTAATATGTCAGTTAATTTTATGCTGCCATTATTGCCTTCGGTTGCTGCTGAATTTCATGCTTCACCAACCCTGGTAAAATACAGCATCAGCATTTTTCTCTTTGGCAAGGCGGCGGGTGTGTTGATTTACGGCCCTTTGTCTGACAGGTATGGGCGACGATCATTTATGTTGCTTGGTCTCTTTCTATATTTTATCGGTAATGCATTCACCTTTTTTACGTCAAGTATGACAGTGTTACTTTTATCTCGTTTAATACAAGGGATAGGCACGAGCGCGACTGTTTTGATGGGGCGTGTCATGATTAATGATGTGTATAAAAACAATAAAGCGGCAATGGTGTTTAGCCAGATGTTTTTAGCGGCGTCTGTATTAATTAGTTGTTTACCCATGATGGCGAGCTGGACCGCCTCTCATTTTGATTGGCGTTTTATTTTCTTGATAATGGCAGGTTATGGCTTGGTAATGTTTGTACTTTGTTTTCTGTTACTAGACGAAACGCATCATCAGCGTGACACCATGAACTCAAGTTTTAGTGAAATTGTGCTGCATTATCGTGCCATCGTTAGTCATCCCTTATTTTTAGGTTATGTATTATGTTCGCTCTTTATGGTGGCAGGTGAATCCGCCTTTAATACCGCTTCATCCTTTTTATTAATTAAAGGTTTTGGTGTCTCCATTTATTATTTTGGTGTTTTAATGACATCATTAGGGCTGGGACATTTAGTCGGAACGTTACTATGTGGCCGTCTTGTTAAAAAATATGATTTAGTCAATATGATGGGCATCGGTGTGATTATCTTAATGTTGTCTGCTTGCACCATGGCGATACTCGTTAATATTGGGTATGCCTCTGTGTTAACAATCATGTTACCCATGGCAATTTTTTACGTGGGCACGGGTTTTATTATGACAATTACAGCGGTTGGTGTGGTGACACCGTTTCCCAAATTAATTGCGACATCCTCCGCTGCTTCCTTGCTGCTTTACTTTGGTTTTTCAACCATAAGTAGTACGCTGATGAGTCATTTGCCAACGACAACCGCTCGGCCGGTGACATTACTTATCGCTGTTTTTGGCTTATTGGCATTTCTAGCGTGGTACGTGCTCATTGTTCCGAGTCGTAAGAATGAGGGCTTGGCGGTCGCGGTGAAAGCGTAGTGGTTTTTGTGTGTCGTCCCTCTGTACACGACAAAATTTAAAATTGCCCGTTCATGCTTCGAGACGGCGCAAAAAGCGCGCTCGTGCATCCTGAGCCTGTCGAAGGACTCAGCACGAACGGGTTCTAAATCTGCCCATTAACTGGCCGTTCGCACTCAGAGGCGCGCTTTTTGCGCCGTCTCGAAGGGTGAATGGCTAATATGTATTTTTTGTCATGTACAGAGGTCGTCCAGTTAATCTTCACCAAACTTATTATCAATTAGACTAACGATAGCGGTGAGTGCCTGTTCTTCATCGTCACCTGAGATGATGAGATCAAGCAGGTTATCTTTTTTTGCACCCAATGTGATAACACCCATAATACTTTTGCAATCGACCGTGCGATCGCGATAGGTCAATTCAATGCGGCTGCCGTAGCGCTTTGCAGTATCAACTAATTTTGCCGCTGCGCGTGTGTGTAAACCGAGTTTGTTTTGTATAGCGACTTGATGTTTTATCATGTTATATGTCGAATTCTTCGCCTAAATAGACAGCACGTACTTCATTATTCATTAAGATAGCTTCTGGATTACCTTCGCAAATAATACTGCCTTGGTTAACAATGTATGCTCGTTCGCAAATGTTAAGCGTGTCACGAACATTATGGTCTGTAATCAGTACGCCAATGCCGCGTTTGCGTAGATGATTAATGATGCGCTTTACATCAAGAATTGAAATGGGATCAATCCCTGCAAATGGCTCATCGAGTAAAATGAATTGCGGGTCCGTTGCCAGTGCCCTTGCAATTTCCGCGCGGCGTCTTTCACCACCGGACAAACTCATGCCTAAACTATGTCGAATATGGGTAATACGAAATTCTTCAAGTAATTGTTCGAGTTTTAATTTGCGCTCAGCCTTGCTTAAATCAGAGCGCAACTCAAGTACCGCCATGATATTTTGCGCGACGCTTAATTTTCTAAAGATAGAGGCTTCTTGTGGCAAATAGCTAATGCCATATTGTGCGCGCGCATGTACAGGTAATTTTGTAATGTCTTTATCATCAAGTGAAATGCGGCCGCCATCTACCGGGATAAGTCCGACAATCATATAAAATGAAGTGGTTTTGCCCGCACCGTTTGGCCCCAGCAAACCAACCACCTCGCCGCGTTTAACCTGGATAGAAACATCCTTAACGACGATGCGTGATTTATATTTTTTATGTAACTGACTTGCTTCTAAAATAGTTGGCATAAGCACTAATCTGGGTTGTAAACGAGTACGGCTCGGCCATTCTTTTTGGCTGGTACCGTGATAGTTTGGTTTTCCCTATTATAATGTATCTCCTCGCCTTTAAAACTGTTTTTTCCTTGCTGAATAAGTGCTTTATTTTTCAAGATGATAGTAGAGTCTCCTGGGTAAAGTTCGATAACTAAGGCTCGCGCATGGAGCAGAGCTTCGCTGACTTTTGGTAGTGTCCAGTAGTGCGCTTCATGGTTGAAGCCATAGGCAATGGCCTTGCGAATTTTATGTGTATCATCGTCTTTTGTCACAAGCTTATCCGCTGTCAAATGTGTTGTTCCCTGGATGACTTTCACTCTGCCTGTAAAGGTCCTGACACCTGTTTTATAGTTATAGGAAGAGTTATCCGACGTAATATGCATTGGTTTTGATTTATCCGAATCAAGCGCTAATACTGACATGGAAAAAGTCGTTAATAGCGCGAGAAGTAATACACGTTTATGAATTAGGAACATATTCGCCTCGTGTTTGTGATAACAGATTGATATCACCCGTATTCATGTCAGCACGCATGCCAATGGCATTAACAATTAAATTAGGTTGGATGAGTTTGATCGGCGCATCGGTCGTTGCTTTTTGATCGTGTGGATAAACCATGAGTGTCGTGGTTTGAATTTCGGTAAACGGATCATGTTCATCCGCTAAATGACTAATGACAACGTTTTCCCAAAAGTTTATGTTATCAATGCCTTGAGTTGCCTTTGCAAAGCGTGAGGTAATATGCCATGGCTCGGGTGATTTTCGATAGAGTGTGATCGATGGCTGCAATAAATTAGTCGTATCATTTTCTGTATAGTGCACCATTTTTGGCGTTTCAATTTTCATGTCTAAGGTGCCTTCTTTATTCATGATAATGGCGGTGACCCCTTCCATTAATGTATCCGGAACATTTTTCTCGGTGAATGCTTTACCGTTTTGCGGACGATACGAGAGCGTCATCCAGGTGGCAAAACCAGCAATAGCAACTATGGCGAGCATGATTAACGAATTTTTATATGTCATATCAACGATACGATTTTAGTATTGCATCATAAGAATTTTGTGCTTTTAAAAGCATGTCACAAACTTCGCGTACGGCGCCATTGCCCGCTTGCTTTTGAGTAATATAAATCGCTTTTTCCTGTATGATGAAAGGCGCATCAGGCACCGTAATAGCAAGCCCTGCGCGCAGTAATGGCGGCAGATCAGGTAAGTCATCGCCCACGTAGGCAATTTGTTCATCGGTTAAATTTAATTTTGTTTTGAGTTCTTCATAGGCTGGCATTTTATCGACGTTGCCGAGATAAACATGCTGAATATTTAAATCTTTCATGCGTCTTGCGGCAGCTTCCGATTTTTTTCCGGAAATAATGGCAACCGCAATGCCTGCATTTTGTAAGAGTTTAATCCCAAGACCATCATGAACGTGAAAGGCCCTCATTTCAGTGCCATCCGCAATATAATAAATGCGGCCTGAGGTCAAGACCCCGTCGATATCAAGGATGAGTAATTTAATTTGCCTCGCTTTCTCAATAAGATGCAGCATTTAAATGACTCCTGCGCGCAAAAGATCGTGGATATGAAGCACGCCGATTGGATAGTGTTGCGGATCAATAATGACAAGCGCCGTAATTTGGTGCGTTTGCATGATATGCAATGCTTCTGCCGCTAACAAACCAGAGAGGATCCTTTTAGGATTCGTTGACATCAGTTGGTTGATAGGGGTGGCGAGATCAGGATGATGATCAAATGCGCGACGCACATCACCATCCGTAAAAATGCCAACCAGTTTTTTATTCGCATCAATCACGGTTGTCATCCCGAGTTTTTTTTGTGTCATTTCGACTAGCGCTTCTTTAAGGGTTGCGCGCGCACTGATAATCGGTATGTTATCGCCCTGGTGCATGATTTCATCGACTGTCAGTAAGAGCCTGCGCCCTAAACTGCCGCCAGGATGCGAGAGGGCGAAATCATTTTCAGTGAATCCACGCATATCGAGCAGCGCCATTGCCAGGGCATCGCCCATTACTAAGGTGGCAGTGGTGCTCGAGGTTGGCGCTAAGCCTAGTGGACATGCTTCTTTTTGAACACTGACATCGAGGTTGATGGTAGCCGCTTTCGCAAGCGTAGATTGTGGTTTACCTGTTAATGAGATGAGTGGAATCCCAAAGCGCTTAACAAAGGGTAAGAGTGAAATAATTTCTTCTGATTCGCCAGAGTAGGAGAGTGCTAGCAAGACATCGTTTGCGGTTACCATACCGAGATCGCCGTGTTTTGCCTCACCGGGGTGGACGAAAAAGGCAGGGCTGCCCGTGCTTGCAAAAGTGGCCGCAATTTTGCGGGCAATGTGGCCTGATTTTCCGACACCCATAACGATAATACGGCCTTTTGAGGCGTGAAGGTGCTGGCAAGCCATGGCGAAAGATTGATCAATTCTAGCCTCCAGGCTATGAATCATCGCTGCTTCAATCTGGACAACAGCCTTGCCCAGGTTGCAAATCTGATCTAATCCCATTGATTTTGTTGACGATTTTGCATTTGCGTGTGCCGCCTCGGTGGGCTTTTTTAGTGTGCTTTCAATATCCATCACGTTGTCTCGGCAAAGGTTTTGTGGAAGTCGTTAAAAAAAGAATCAAGATGGATATAGTAGCGTTGAGGGGCATGAAATGCTAGCAGGGAAGCGAGGTGTGGGTACTTGTTAGGAAAGGTACCACTAGCTATTTTGTTCACGCTTGTGCCAAACTTATGTGATGGATGAAAATAATATAGTTGAAATCAGGAAGATGTCATTTGGTCATGAAAACGGAAACCTCGTTTTTCAAGAGGTTGATATCGTCATTCCACGCGGTAAAGTGACGGCCATCATGGGGCCAAGTGGTACAGGCAAGACGACCTTACTGCGTCTTATCGGCGGTCAGCTACAGCCAGCGAAGGGTGAAATCATCGTTGCCGGCAAAAATCCAGCCCGCTTATCGCGTCGCGGTTTATATCAATTACGTAAAAAAATGGGCATGCTTTTTCAGGCAGGCGGTCTTTTTACCCATCTTGATGTTTATGAAAATGTGGCTTTTCCCTTGCGCGAACACACGCATTTATCTGAATCCATGATACGCACGCTGGTACTGATGAAGTTGCAAATGGTGGGCCTGCGCGGTGCGGCAAGATTGATGCCTAGCGAATTATCCGGTGGGATGGCAAGACGTGTTGCACTTGCACGCGCCATCGCGCTTGATCCGGAACTCATCATGTATGATGAGCCTTTCACGGGACAAGATCCCATTTCCATGGGTGTCTTGGTAAAACTAATCCGAACCTTAAACGATGCGCTTGGTTTAACGAGCGTAATTGTTTCTCATGATGTGACTGAAACGCTTGGTATCGCGGATTACGTTTATGTTATCTCAGGAAGAAAGGTCATCGGGCAGGGCGAGCCGAAAGGAATTTTGCAATTTACTTCCAGTGAGTTACAGCAATTTATTCAAGGATTACCTGATGGCCCTGTTCCCTTTGATTATCCGGCGGCGTCCATCGAGCAAGACTTTATAGAAGGAAGGGCAGGATGATTGAAACTCTAGTGCTGCTCGGCAGATCGGGCATTAGCCAGTTACAGGAGCTGGGCAAGGCCGGCATTTTGCTTTACCGTGTTCTTTTTTTTCCACCTAATCTTAGAAAAGGTTTCCCGCTTATTTTGCAGCAAACGTATGCTGAAGGCGTCCTGTCTTTGTTGATTATCGTGGTGTCGGGCTTATTCATAGGGATGGTTTTAGCGCTGCAGGGTTACCATACGCTCGCCAAATTTGCCGCTTCGCAAGAGTTAGGCCCGCTTGTTGCCTTAAGTGTGACGCGGGAATTAGGCCCAGTGGTGACTGCTATTTTATTTGCAGGCCGTGCGGGCTCGGCGGTGACGGCTGAAATTGGTTTAATGAAAGCAACCGAGCAATTATCCAGTATGGAAATGATGGCGGTTGATCCTATCCGCCGCGTTATTTCACCGCGATTTTGGGGTGGCTGCATTGCGGTTCCTCTCCTAACCATTATTTTTAATGCAGTTGCTATTTACGGCGCTTACTTGGTGGGTGTGAAGTGGCTAGGCTTAGATAGCGGCGTTTTTTGGTCGAACATGCAATCTTCCGTTGAGTTTAGGGCCGATGTCGTTAATGGTTTACTTAAAAGCGTTGTGTTTGGTGTCGCAGTGAGTTGGATTGCTGTCACACAAGGTTACGATGCGCATCCCACTTCAGCCGGTATTGCAAATGCGACGACACGATCGGTTGTTTATTCTTCTTTAGCGGTTTTAGGGCTAGATTTTATCTTGACCGCCATGATGATAGGAGAGTGGTAATGCTGTCTCAACGATTCGTCGAGAGTTTGGTTGGTATATTTTTATTGTTCGCCATCGCTGCATTAACTATTCTTGCATTTAAGGTGAGTGGGTTAACCACATTATTTCCACCAAAAACCTACACAATAACAGCGGCCTTTGATGATATAGGTGGTCTCAAAGTGAGGGCGCCGGTTAAAATTGGCGGTGTGCAAGTGGGTGAAGTGACGAATATTGATTTAGATCCACTGACGTTTAAAGCGGTTGTCAGCATGAAGATTCATGATCACTATAAAGATATTCCAGATGATTCGACCGTTGGCATTTTGACGGCGGGTTTATTGGGTGATAATTATATTGAAATTACACCAATGTATAATAAAACCTATCTCAAGGAAGGCAGTCAAATTGAGTATACGCAATCAGCAATGGTACTTGAGAAATTGATCGGACAATTTATTTATAAATTGGGTAATGATAATCCGGATAAAAATAAAGAAAATGGAGAACAACATGCGCATCAATAAATTGATCGGTATATTTTTACTGTCATCTTTTGTTTGGATGGCAAATATTGCGTTTGTTGAAGCAGCCACTAGTCAGGGAAATCCGGTGGCGATGTTGCAATCCATTGCAAAAAATATGATACAAGGCCTCAAAGCAAATAAAGCAACCCTAAAAACAAAACCTGGTATTGTTTATAATCTCGCTTATAAGTATGTCGTGCCCTATGCCGATTTAAGTGAAATGTCGAAACGTGTTTTGCCGCCTAACATTTGGAATAATGCAACACCGTCGCAACGCATGCAGTTTCAAAAAGAATTTACCACGCTTTTAATTCGTACTTACGCTTCAGCGTTAACTTCTTATGAAGATCAAACTATCGAATTTTATCCTGTGCGTGGTGGTTACGCGGGTGCAAGGACTGTCGTGATCAATAGTGAAATCAGTGGTTCTAATATACAACCCATTCGTGTTTCTTATCGATTATTGCGTGTCGGTAGTGTTTGGCGATTGTATGATATGTCAGTTGAAGGGGTTAGCTTGATACAAAGTTTCCGCTCACAGTTTGCGAGTATTTTATCGCAAGGCAGCATGGATAAGTTGTTGGGTCAAATGTCACGACACAATAGAAGGTAGTGAACACCATGACAAAACATGCTGCGATAACAATGGATAACCATCGTGTCATTTTGACGGGGGCATTGTGTTTCTCTAATGTGATGTTAATTTATAAAAAAAGTTTACTTTATTTCAAGCAAACGCCTGAACTTGAGATTGATTTTTCGCAATTAAAATCATGCGATAGTTCGGGTCTTGCATTGATTTTTGAGTGGCTTAGATGGGCAAAGCGGCATCAACGGGCAATTCGTTTTACGGCTTTACCAAGTGAGTTGCAATCTATCGCTTACGCTGCGCGTGTTAATCAAGTGCTGCAGCCGTTTCTATCTTAAGTCGTTTTAATTTTTTTGACGGTCGCCGTTTCTGGTTGCTACTGTCAGCCTGTTTTTGATACATGATGAAGAATATTACCGGTATAATCATCGCAAATAAACCACCGCAAAATACGGTCTCATAATACATGCCGCTACCGATATCAAGATTCGATGGTGGAATGAAGCCGACAATAAGAGAAATGATACAACCAATTAAACCTATCCAGCAGACAACGCCTAAACCAATTTTTTTACCAGGCACAGAAAACGCGTCTTTATTGGATTGTTGATCGACGTAAAGTCGTAACGCCGCCAGAAACATGAGGACATACATAATGACATACAGTTGTGTGCTAAGTGCGGTGAGTAACCAGTAAGAAGCATTGACGCTCGGGAATAATAAAAATACCAGGCAGATGGTGCTGACCAGGATAGCTTGCGCAATCAATAAATTCTGCGGCACATCGTTTTTGTTTTTTTTGCTAAACATTTTGGGTAAAAATCCATTCTCCGCGGCTTGCGCTAAACCGATAATCGGTGAAATGATCCAGCTAATAATGCCACCCAGACTGCCAATAACAATCAGTATGATCAAAAGCGGAGTCAACCAGCTTAAGTGATAAGCGGTTAAATAATACGTATAGGTTTGAATGGTTCCATTCACCAGGTTAATTTGGCTATTGGGTAATACCACCGCAATTGCCAGGGAGCCAAGGATCATGGTCACCAGAATAATGACAGTGGAATAAGCCAATGCACGCGGAAAGCTTTTCTGTGGATTCTTGACGGCATGAATATGTACTGTTGAGAGTTCCAAACCAACAAAGCTCGAAATAATTGCCGTTAATGCCAGCCAATGATCCGTATGACGCCAGTCAGGCAGAATACTTGCGCTATTGAATTGAATTTGTAATGGCTTACCTAAGAAAAGCCAAACCAGTAATAAGGCAATGATGAATACGATGGGAATGATTAACCCAATCAGCGTACAAAAACTGGTGAATTTTGCAGAAACTTGAACTCCCTTCAAATTGATAAGGGTCAATAACCAAAATGACACTAAAATAATCGCTGTTAAGACAACTTTATTTTGCGCGAGTTCCGGATTAATTAAATAAGCTGCCGTGCCCACCATAAACGAGAATATCGTTGGAAACCAGATAACGCTATTGATCCATTGCAGCCAGATTGCAATAAAAGCGTATTGCTCACCAAAGGCCAGTCTTACCCAATCATAAACGCCGCCTTTATCTACATTAGCTGCAAGATGCGCTGAGACGAGTGCGGTTGGAATAAGAAAGATGACCGCAGCAAGCACAAAGAAAAAAATGAGTGAACTGCCAAACATGGCAGAAGCTGGCAGGTTGCGGATACTATCGATTGCGCCTGTCATCAATAACGTTAGTGCAATGGTACTGATTTTATTATTCATTCTCTGGATCGCACCTGGGTGAAAGTCATAGGGTATCATACCGTTTGCACATTAAAATTATATTAATGCAACCCTAAGCCTCCTTGCCAATCACTAAAAAGAATGCACTTGGACCACGTAACACATTGAGTAGTAGTGATTTATCTGATTTGGCCGCAACGGCTCTTAGCTCCTCAATATTTTTTATCTTATGTTGGTTGGCGGAGGTGATCACATCGCCCGGTTTTAAGTCAGAATTCCACGGATTGCTGCCATCTTCAACGGAGACAACGAGAACAGCCTGAATATTGCCGTGAATTGGACTTAATAAGCTGAAATTTTTGAGGCTTATTCCGTGTAGGAAGGGGTCGTGTTGGGCCATCATCATTTTACGTTTCATGGGGTCTGCGAGCGTAACGCCAAGTGAAAGCTGCTTGCTGCCGCGTAAGATAGCAATTTTGATTCTTGAGTTAACGCGCAAAAAACCAACGGTATTTACCACTTCACTGGCATTTTTAATCGGTATGCCGCTGATCGACGTGATAATGTCACCTGGTAGAAGGCCTGCCTGCTGCGCGGGTGAATCAGGCAAGACCTGGGTAACTGCAGCGCCTTCAGTAACCTTCGTATTAAACGCGCTGCTGAGCTCTGGTGTGATATCTTGCAAGCCAATGCCGAGTATGCCGCGTTTTACGTTGCCATATTCAATGAGTTGATCGACGACGCTTTTAGCCATATTAATGGGGATAGCAAAACCAATACCAATGCTGCCGCGATCAGGTGAAAGGATGGCCGTGTTAATGCCTATCAATTCACCTTGCATATTCACAAGGGCACCGCCTGAATTGCCTGGATTGATGGACGCATCGGTTTGGATAAAGTTTTCAAAACTTTCAATACCAAGTGTATTGCGACCCAGTGCGCTCACAATGCCAGAAGTCACGGTTTGATTGAGCACGCCAAACGGACTGCCGATAGCAACCACAAAATCACCTACTTGCAGCTGACTGGTGTCACCTATCGGTATTTGAGTTAAATTTTTTGCTTTTACTTCAAGCAGGGCAACATCAGATGGTTTATCAGCACCGATGATTTTCGCTTTAAAATGGCGGCCATCGGCAAGGGTAACGGTAACTGATTGGGCATCGTTGACGACGTGTGCATTGGTTAAAACGTACCCTTTGTTTGCATCAATGATGACCCCTGAGCCAACCGAGACACCTGTTGGGGGAATGCGTTCTTCATTGTCCATCTCCGGTTGAAGCTTGCGTTGCTTTTGAATTTCTCGCAAGGTTTCAAAATCCGTAATCCTCACTTGTGCTTTCACGTTAACCACCGCGGGAAGGACCTTTTTTAACATGGGAGCCAGTGTCGTTGTATCAACCGGTTTGCCAGCGTCACTTGCTGCGCAGAAAAAAAGACTGATGATCAGGATAAAAAATGCGTGAAATATAGAAAGCTGTTTCATGAAAGAACCCTCTTAATTATCCTACGATTCGGTATACTAACACGTAACAAAGCTACATTCAGCTCTCAATCCATATAAGACTGACCAGTCTTCCCGTTTGGCCTTTATCGCGGCGATAAGAGAAAAATAAGTCGTCTTGTGTATAGGTGCAAAAGTCACCGCCGTAGCATGCAGTGATATTGAGTAACTTAAGCCTAATTTGCGCGAGGTGATAGAGATTGGCTAGCCATTTATGATTGCCGAGCGGTTTAAAAGCGCTTTCCGATGCAGCATGTTGACTGACAAATGCAGTAAACACCTCTTCACCCACTTCAAATTTTTGCGGTGAAATCGCAGGCCCCAACCAAACGAGCAGTTCGGTGGGATCGATTGAAAGTGATTTAACAGTCGCTTCAATGATGCCGCTTTGAAGACCACGCCAACCGGCGTGAATGGCAGCAACCGAAGAACCTTGACGATCGGTCATCAAGATGGGCAAGCAATCAGCGGTCAATACAGCGCAAACGCGGTTTTTATCGATGGTGAATGACGCATCGGCTATCTGCCGTTGATTGTTTGGTGTAGCTTCAACACAAATCGCCGTGTGCTTTTGTGTCAGCCAGATGGGGTTGGTTGGTAGCTTCAGTAATTCGTTTAAGATAGCTTCATTTTGTGGAAGCGGTAATTCACCAAACCCTACTCGTGTGGTGGTGTATGCCTTAATGTGTTTTGGCGCCGGCCAATCGGGCGTAATGAATTTCATGCCTGATAGCTGCTCCGCGTGTCCTCTCTTAACAAGACGAGCAATTCATGGATGTCTTCTGGTAATTCAATTTCCCAACGCATTGCTTCATGCGTGGTTGGGTGCGTAAAACCAATAGCATACGCATGCAAGGCTTGCCGTTTAAAATGGCGCATTTTTTCAACCAGCTCAGGCGGCATTCCTTTGGTGAGTTGTACGCGCCCGCCATAGGTTTTATCGCCAACAATAGGGTGACGAATATGTGCCATATGTACGCGAATTTGGTGAGTGCGCCCTGTTTCCAGGCGAACTTTTAAGCGTGTATGAGCGCGGAATTTTTCCGCAATGCGGAAATGGGTGATGGCCGTTTTGCCAGTTTCCGTCACTGCCATGCGTTTACGTTGTAGCGCGTGTCTTTCAATCGGTGCATCCACGGTGCCGCCACTAATTAACGTACCATAGACGACTGCCTGATATTCCCTAAGGAGCGTCCTTTTTCTTAATTGGTGAGAAAGGCTTTTGAGCGCGAGCGGTGTTTTTGCGATAACGAGCAAGCCAGAAGTGTCTTTGTCCAAGCGATGCAAAATGCCTGCCCGCGGTAAATTTTTTAATTGAGGACAATGGTGGAGCAAAGCGTTTAAGAGAGTGCTGTCCTGGTTGCCGGCACCAGGGTGAACGACAAGGCCAACGGGTTTATTGATGATGATTAAATCATCATCTTCGTGGACAATGGTTAAGGCAATAGCTTCAGCTTTCCATTCCGGCTGCGCTTTTGGGGTAACTTCAACTGAAACGCTTTCGCCGCCTCTTACCTTGGTTTTTGCCTTCACCACTTGATTATTAAGTAAAACCTTGCCAGATTCTATCCACTCTTTGACTTGGGTCCGTGAGTATTCAGGCATGAGCTTGGCAAGCGCCTGGTCTAGCCGTTCGTCACAGGGTGTGATGGGGAGAATAAATGTCTTTATCATAATCCCGTGAATGATGACAGAAATTAGTTTACAATGCACGCCAAATCAAAATGAATGAATAGGAATGTGTTCATGAGAAAGATGCTAACCAAACTATTGGTCGCTGCTTGCATGGCAGGTTTACTGGCTGCTTGCAGTACAACCAATGATCCGTCTGAGCTCTATAGGAATGAGACGCAAAAAGAGATTTTCCAAAAGGGCAGTGGTGCGTTACAGGATAAAAGTTACACGGAAGCGATTAAACGCTTTGAGGCGCTGGATGTGCAATATCCATTTGGTTCCGAAACGGAAACCGCACAACTTTACCTGATTTATGCCTACTACATGAAAGAAGATTATGCGCTCTCGGTTGCGGCGGCCGATCGGTTTATTCAAGTGCATCCCGCTAATCAGCATGTTGATTATGCGTATTATATGCGCGGACTCGCGCGCTATTACCAAAGCATGGGTGTGCTCGAGCGCGTTTTTGCGGTCGACCTTGCAACACGCGATTTAACGCAAATACAAAAATCTTACGATGATTTTAGTCAGTTAGTTTCTCGTTTTCCCACCAGTTATTACGCGCCGGCCGCACATCAATACATGGTGTATTTGCGTAATATGATGGCGAATCACGAACTAGAAGTGGCGCAATATTATTATTCACGCCACGCTTATGTGGCAGCTGCTGATCGGGCTGCGGAGTTGGTCGCTCATTATCAAGGTGCGCCCGCGACGAAAAAAGGATTGGTTTTACTTGCCGAGTCATATCATCAGCTTGCCATGCCAAAATTAGAGCAAGATACACTCAGGGTAATCAGTTACAATTACCCTGATGTAAAGATGAATTAGAGTTCATTATAATAACCATTGTTCCCGCGTTTTCACGCGGGAAGTACACGCGATCATCCTCTATACTTATTCGTTAGCGGATAACGCCAGTCTTTCCCAAAGGACTTATGGTCAACGCGCGGACCAACAACGGATTGGCGTCGCTTGTATTCACTTTGCTGAACTAATTTGATGACTTTAGTCACAGTATCGCTCGAAAATCCTAGCGCAATGATTTCATTGCTACTCATGCTTTGATTAAGATAAGCATCCAGTATTTGATCTAACACATCATAAGGGGGGAGTGAATCCTGATCTTTTTGATTGGCAGCGAGTTCGGCTGTAGGTGGGCGATCGATAATACGTTGTGGTATCACTTGTTTAAGGCGATTACGATACTTAGATAATTCGTAGACGGTTGTTTTGGGAATATCTTTTAACACAGCAAAACCGCCCGCCATATCGCCGTATAACGAGCAATAGCCAACCGCTAATTCACTGCGGTTTCCTGTTGTTAATACGATGCCGCCGTATTTATTTGATAACGCCATCAAGATGACTGCGCGAGCGCGTGCCTGTATATTTTCTTCAGTAATATCTGGTTTTTTTCCTTGAAAACTGGGGAGCAGTGTTGTTAAAAAGCTTTCAAACACCGGTTCAATGGAAATGGTTTCATGGGTGATCGCAAAATTCTGAATGATCGCATTAGCATCCTCCATGCTCATGGCAGACGTATAACGCGATGGCATAAGCACCGCGTGAACGCGATCTTTACCGAGTGCATCTACTGCTATGGCAAGCGTGAGTGCAGAATCAATGCCGCCTGAGATACCAATGAAGACGTTGGGAATATTATTTTTTTCAACATAATCTCTCAGTGCTAGCACTAGTGCTTGATATATTTTTTCAAGGTCGGATAAGCTTTTAAATGGTTGCTCATCAATATGGACAGTTGCAGCTTCAATGGTGAAATCAACTGGCAATAATGCCTCTTTAAAAAAGCCGGCACATGCACGCGGCACACCAGTTTGATCGACGACAACGGAGCCGCCATCAAACACAATTTCATCTTGTCCACCAACACAGTTCACATAAACAATAGGAATATTGTTTTCCTTGGCACGATTGGCCAATACCGTTAAGCGCTGATCGAATTTAGTGGTTTCAAAGGGAGATGCATTTGGAGAGAGAATAAGCCGTGCCCCTTGTTGCACTGCTTCTCTCGTTGGCCCTTGCATCCATACATCCTCGCAAATCACAAGACCGATGGGAACCCCATTGATTGGAATAACACAAGCTTTATTATCAGCATCAAAATAGCGATATTCATCAAATACATTATAATTAGGCAGAAATTGTTTTGAGTAACATCCGAGTATTTTACCATCGTAAATCATTGAGCAAGCATTATATAAACCTGTTGCGGTTTTTAACGGATGACTAACAAGGCAATGAACGCCTTTCGCTGCGTCAATAAATTTATTCAAGCTTGCCTGCGTATCGGCAATAAAACTTGGTCGCAGCAATAAATCTTCTGGCGAATAACCGGTTAAACCAAGCTCAGGAAAAACGATAATATCAGCCGCGAGTTCATCGCGCGCTTTATTAGCCGCATCGATATGTTTTTTTAAATTCCCCGCTAAATCGCCGACAGTGAGATTGAGTTGAGCGAGAACGATGCGTAATTTCTTTGTCATAAGGTTACTCTTGATTAAGTCAATGTAAAAAAAGCGTCATGATTTTCATTGGGCGATAAATGCTGATTTTTGGCATCCACTTCATTGATGACTATCAAGGCTATTTTTTGTTTATGGTTATTCGGCAGTTGGCTCCAATCGACAATAGTACCCGCCACTTGTGTTTCATGGTTGATATGCGCATAAATAGGTTGACCTGCGATTAATGGTGATTCAGTTTCTATGCTCGCGCAATACATTTTTTTCTTTAATTTGCCGCGATAGTGCATGCGGGCAATGATTTCCTGACCCGTGTAGCAACCTTTATCAAAATCAATCGCATTAAGCTGCGGTAAGTTTATTTCATGCGGTAGAAATTGGGTGCTTGTTGCCGGATAAATCGCTGGAATGCCTTCCTTTACATTAATCGTTTTCCATGTATCTGCATCGACGGTTGTCAAGTTACTTTCTTTTATCCAGCGCTCATTAAGCATTTCTTTTTTGCCAATCAACATAAATCGTGAATGGATAGACGGAAATGAAAGTAGTATAAAATTGTGATTCAGTGCATTGGCTTTGTCTATGCGTTTCATGGTACCCATGAGGTTGAAAACATCGCTGACATCACTCATTTCAGCGCGATAGAATGCGATATATTTTTTTAATGCAGTCGTCGCCGTTGCGATTAGGCTGTGCGGCATAATGAGGAAGTAAGCTTCATCATGCATAAAGAGATAAAATAAACTAATAATGCGACCTTGCGGATTGCAGTGCGCGCCCAGGGTCAGCTTGTCACTCACGACTTTTTCGATATCACAAGTTAGCTGGCCTTGAAGAAATCGCTTTGCATCCTGGCCTTTCACTTGCAAAATACCATCGTCATGCAACCTGACAATGCAGTCATCCGGCAACTGGGATGTGCAATCGTGGTCAGCGTGATTGGTTTGCTGCATTCGTTAAGTATCCATGGCCTGATTTCTCTGAATCTTATAGTACAAAATCAGGGTGTTACGTCAATAAATTTCGCAACTTAGCGTCAGCAGGTTTTAAAAACACCGCATGCAACTAGTGAGAATCAGGCTATGCCAGTAAAAAAAGCGTTAATAATGGTCGACTTACAAAATGATTTTTGCGCGGGCGGACAGCTTGCTGTGCCGGGTGGCGATGAAGTGGTCCCGCTTGCAAATCGGTTGGCGCCTTATTTTGACCTGGTGGTGGCGACAAAAGACTGGCACCCGAGCAATCACCAGAGCTTCGCCAGTCAGCACGCAGGGCAGAAGTCAGGGGAACTTATTAGTTTAGGCGATGTCCCGCAAATCCTCTGGCCAGATCATTGCGTGCAAAATAGTAAGGGCGCTCGATTTCACCCAGCACTTCTAAAAAAGCACATCCATAAAATTATCCACAAAGGCACAGATAAAGCGATCGATAGTTATAGCGCGTTTTATGATAACGCGCATTTGCGTGCAACCGGACTCTATGATTATTTAACTGATCAAGGAGTGGATGAAGTTTATCTGCTTGGTCTTGCGACAGATTATTGCGTCAAGTATTCTGCATTGGATGCAATACAGCTTGGATTTCCCGTTTTTGTGATTACCGATGCATGTCGGGGAGTTGAATTACAGGTGGGTGACATACAGAAGGCGTTTGATGAGATGCGTGAAGCAGGTGTGACGTTGGTGACATCGAGCGAAATTTTTAAAGCCAGGCGATGACCTCCATGGGATCGTTGATGTAACCATCTGCCGCCCATTCAAGCGGTTTATCCTCTGTGCCGAGGTAACCATACATGGCGACGATAGATTGCATGCCAGCTGCTTTACTTGCGATGACATCGGTCAATGCATCACCAACGTATAGACAATTTTCCGGTGACTGCTGTAATAATTCTGCCGCAAATAATAAAGGCGCAGGATTTGGTTTATAGGTGCTTAGTGTATCGCCGCAGACAAGGCACTGCGGCTGATAAGGAAGCGGCAATGCGGTTAAAAGTGCGTTTGTATACTGAGCGTATTTATTGGTAACAATGCCCCAGGGAATAGCGCGCTCATTTAAGTAGCTAAGCATGGTTTCCATGTTGGGAAATAAACGAGAGTTGTCTGCCAAGTGTTTTTGATAGTAACTTAGAAAATGCTCCCGTACGCGTTGATAATTTTCGTGGTCTTCTTCAATGTTAAGCGCATGCTTTAATAAACCGTTGGCGCCTTGACTGATGATGGGCCGATAACTGATAAGCGGCAGCGGCGCAAGTCCTTCTTCTTTGCGCAAGCAATTCAGCGCAAAGCCAAGATCAGGCGCTGTATCGAGTAAGGTTCCATCTAAATCAAATAGTACGGCTGCTATTTTTTTCATTTACTCGCCCCTGGTTTGGTCGCGTAAAATAAATAATTAATAGACGTGTCATTGGTTAGTGAAAATGTTTTACTGAACGGATGATAGGTTATCCCTTTCATTTCAGTCGGTGTTAAACCTGCTCGTCTTGCCCACTCGCTTAACTCAGAAGGGCGAATGAATTTAGCATAATCATGCGTATTTTTCGGTAACAGTTTCAAGAGATATTCGGCACCTAAAATTGCAAATAAATACGCCTTAGGATTGCGATTAAGTGTGGAAAAGAAAATATGACCGCCAGGTTTTAAAAGGGTTGCACATGCGCTTACAATTTGCTCGGGATCGGGGACATGTTCAAGCATTTCAAGACAAGTAATCACGTCGTAAAAAGCCTTGCGCTCATTCGCGATGGTTTCTGCTGACGTATAAACGTATTCAACGTTTGTACCCGATTCCAATTGATGGAGGTTTGCAACTTGAATAAGCGATGGATTTAAATCGATGCCCGTGACCTTTGCGCCTTCAATTGCCATGCTTTCAGAAAGTATGCCGCCGCCACAGCCTATATCGATGACTGCCTTATTCGCCAAGTCAACTTTACGCTTGATATAACATAGTCTTAATGGATTTATCTGATGTAAGGTTTTAAGTTCACCCTCAGTGTCCCACCAATGTGCCGCCAGGACGGCAAATTTCGCTAACTCTTGTGGGTCTTTGTTATTATGCATAGGTTGATCGCTCTCATTGCGTTTAACTTGCTTGTCGGTTGATGCCGAGTTTATCATCTATTATAAATTACTTCAGTATACCAACCCTCAATAAAAAAGGATTTTTAGCATGAGAATGAAACATGGAACGATTGTGATATTGGCTGTTCTAGGTAGCCCCATAGCGAGCGCCAATTTTGACGCGCACTACGCACAAAATCAACCAGAAGCGGCGACACCGCTTGCCTACCCAACGGAGCCGGCGCAACCAGTACCATTGGCGGTGCCGCCTGCGCAAGCAGTAGCGCCCCCCGCACAAGCAGTCACGCCACCTACTGAAAGTGAAGCAACGAGTAGTGCTAGTCCGGCTACTATTGTTGATGAACATGGCAATTTAAAAATGGCAGCGCCGCCGGCAGAAACCTTAGCGCCAACGCCGCCTGTCGACGTACCCCAACCGGGTGGCCCATTGCCGGCTGACTCGACACAATTGCCAGAAGCGAAAGCGGCACAATCAAATCAGTCCGCCCAACCTGGAGAAACAGAAACGCAAACCTCCACACCTTAACAGTAGCCGTGCGTGGCACATTGATTTATGATGTGCCACCATTAATCGCGCCAAGGATAAATTCAACGATGTCTTATTCGATTACCGATGCGAAAACCGCCGCACCCAACTCCATTTATCTCAGTGACTATCAAGTTCCAGTTTATCAAATAAATGAAATTGATCTGGTTGTGTCATTGGAAGAAGCAGAGACGATTATCAAATCACATATGCGTGTGCAGCGTAATCCATTAAGTAGTAACGAACAACATGAATTTATTTTAAACGGCGAAGCGCTAACACTGTTGTCAATACAAGTTGATGGTAATGAACTTTCCCAGCAGTCCTATCAATTAAACGATGATTTGCTCATTATTCATCAAGTGCCTGATCAGTTTGAACTTGAAATGACAACCAAAATTTACCCGCAAGCTAATAAAGTATTAAGTGGATTATATCGTTCACGAAATACGTATTGCACGCAATGTGAAGCGGAGGGTTTTCGTCGAATAACGTATTTTCCCGATCGCCCGGATATTTTAGCGCGCTATACCACGACCATTATTGCAGATGCCAAACAATATCCGTATTTGTTATCGAATGGTAATTTGGTTGAAACAGGCGAGCTTTCAAAAGGCAAGCATTATGCAAAATGGGAAGACCCGTTTAAAAAACCAAGTTATTTATTTGCGTTAGTGGCGGGTGATTTTGATGTCATAGAAGATACGTTTGTGACGCAGTCAGGTCGCGCTATCAATTTAAAATTTTACGTTGAAACAGGCTATAAAGATCAAGTGCGGCATGCTGTTTATTCATTAAAGCAAGCGATGCGTTGGGATGAATTGCAATACGGACGCGAATACGACCTTGACGTTTACATGGTTGTTGCAATCAGCGATTTTAATATGGGCGCAATGGAAAACAAAGGGCTTAATATTTTTAATACAAAATATGTACTGGCAAAACCAGAAACTGCCACTGATGAAGATTTTATGCATGTCTTGTCCGTCATCGGTCATGAATATTTTCATAACTGGTCGGGCAATCGCGTCACTTGTCGCGATTGGTTTCAGTTAAGTTTAAAAGAAGGCTTGACGATATTTCGTGATCAAAGTTTTACGGAAGATATGTTATCGCGTCCTGTGATGCGTATCCGTGATGTCGTGCGTTTGCGTGAAGCGCAGTTTCCAGAGGATGCGGGACCGCTTGCGCATCCCGTTTACCCTGATTCCTATATAGAAATTAATAATTTTTACACGGCTACCATTTATGAAAAGGGTGCTGAAGTGCTGCGTATGTTACGCACGATTTTAGGTGATGCCGAGTTTTCTCAGGGAATGGATTTATATTTCACTCGCTTCGATGGCGAAGCGGTGACGATTGAAGATTTTGTGCAAACCATGGAAGTGGTTTCCGGTATTGATCTTGGCCAATTTAGACGTTGGTATAAACAATCAGGTACACCGGACGTCACGGTGACCGATACTTATAATGCAAGGCTGCGAACTTATACATTAAACTTTCATCAAAGCACACCGCCAACGCCTGATCAGCCGGTAAAAACGGCCTTATTTATCCCCATTAAAATGGGTTTACTGAATCAGCAAGGTGATGCAATGCCATTGCAGTTTGGTAATGAAGCCCCGATCGTGGAAACTGTTTTACACTTAACAGAAGAAACACAATCATTTACCATTAAAAACGTAACAACAAAACCGATACCCTCTTTGTTACGTCATTTCTCGGCACCGATAAAATTACATTATGATTATACCGATGCTGATTTATTGCTATTAGCAAAACACGATAAGGATGAGTTTAATCAGTGGGAAGCGTGTCAGCGGCTTCTATTAAAACAATTGTTGCAATTAATCGATGCGTATCAGCACGGAAAAGCACTGGTTTTACCGGAAATACTCATTGATCTTTTTACCTATATTCTTCAACAACTGGGCCATGATCAATTTTTTCAAGCCGAAATGTTATTATTGCCATCAGAGAAATTGATTAGCGAACAAATGCCAGTGATTGATGTTGATGCGATTCACGCGGCACGTGAATTTGTCATGCAATCGCTTGCAAACGAATTGACCCCATTATTACTTAACTTGTATCGTGACAACCATGATGAATCAGCACCCTACGAATTTAATGTAAAAGCAATCGGGCGGCGCAAACTTAAAAATGCCTGCCTTGCGTATCTTGGTTTGCTGCCAGCGCACAGGGATTTAGCCATACAGCAATTTGACGTTGCGCTAACGAAAAATATGACGGATGCCTTTCCAGCACTCGCGGTGCTTGCCAATCTTGAGTCAGTTGAGAGAGGGGCTGCGTTGGAGCAGTTTTATACAATATGGCAAGCGGATGCCCTCGTTATCGATAAATGGTTGGCGGTACAAGCGGCTACAAAATTACCCAATGCCTTGCAGCAAGTGAAGTCCTTGCTGCGGCATCCAGCCTTTGATTTGAAAAATCCGAATAAAGTGTATGCATTAATCGGCACGTTTACGCAGCGTAACCCCGTTCATTTTCATGCAAAAAATGGCGAAGGTTACGCCTTTTTACGGGAGACGGTTGAGGCAATTGATAAGTTCAACCCGCAGGTCGCTGCTCGCCTGGTAAACCCTTTGACTACCTGGCGCCGTTATGATAAAGAACGTCAACGATTAATGCGAAATCAACTTGATTTGCTTCTGCAAGATAATAAACTATCAAACGATTTGTATGAACTAGTCAGTAAGAGCATCAAAGCATAGCGAGGCCAGCATGACCACGAAAATGACCACCCGTCTTGAATCAGATAGCATGGGGACGATTAACGTTCCCGCCGATAAATATTGGGGCGCACAAACCCAGCGTTCACTGGAACATTTCGCCATTGGCCGTGATTACATGCCAGATGAACTGATTCGTTCCTTCGGTGTTTTAAAGAAAGCAGCAGCCATGACTAACCATGAACTTGGTCTCATGGACAAATCGATGCTGGATTTGATTATGAAAGCCGCGGATGAAGTGATTGCGGGTAAATTGAATGATCATTTCCCCTTACGTGTTTGGCAAACGGGCAGCGGTACGCAAACCAATATGAATGTGAATGAAGTCATTAGTAATCGCGCGATTGAAATGGCTGGCGGAACCGTCGGCAGTAAAAAGCCCGTTCATCCAAATGATCATGTCAATCAATCACAATCATCCAATGATACCTTTCCAACGGCGATGCATATTGCAGCAGCGCAATTTGTTGTAGAACAATTACTTCCTGCGGTGACAGCATTAAAAGAGGCGTTAGCGATAAAACAAAAAGCATTTAATCACATTGTTAAAATTGGCCGCACGCATTTACAAGATGCGGTTCCCTTGACGTTAGGGCAGGAATTTTCCGGTTATGTGGCTCAGTTAGAGGCCGCGATTAATGCCGTGAAACTCACGTTGCCGGGCTTATACGAATTAGCACTGGGCGGCACCGCCGTTGGTACGGGATTAAATGCACCTAAAGGATTTGCCGAAAAAGCAGCCGCAAATATTGCTGCATTGACTGACTTACCCTTTGTGACTGCGCCAAATAAATTTGCCGCCCTCGCTTCACACGATGCGTTTGTGTTTGCAAGCGGCGCATTAAAAATGCTTGCCTGTGCGCTGATGAAAATCGCAAATGATATACGTTGGTTGGGATCCGGCCCACGCTGTGGTTTAGGCGAACTCATTTTACCGGCGAATGAACCTGGTTCATCGATTATGCCAGGCAAGGTCAATCCAACCCAGGCGGAAGCCATGACCATGGTCTCAGTGCAAGTGATGGGACATGATGCTGCGATTGGTTTTGCCGCATCACAAGGTAATTTTGAATTAAACGTATTTAAGCCTGTTATTATTCATGATTTCATGAATTCAGCGCGTCTTTTAACCGATGCATCACGCATGTTTAAAAAATACTGCGTGGATGGATTGGAAGCCGATGAAAAAGCCATTAACGATTCAGTACATCGTTCCTTAATGCTAGTCACCGCCCTTGCGCCTAAAATTGGCTATGATAAAGCAGCCGAAATCGCGCACAAGGCCTGGCATGATGGCACGTCATTATTAGAAGCTTGTCTTGCATTAGGTTATTTGACAGAAACAGAGTTTAAAGCAACCGTTAAACCTGAAACAATGGTTGGAGTAGGTTAATTACATGCGCAAAGTTTATAACTTTAGTGCAGGTCCTGCCATGCTGCCTGAGGATGTTTTGCTGAAGGCACAAGCGGAAATGCTTGATTGGAATGGTACGGGCATGTCTATCATGGAGCTTGGGCATCGAGGGCCTGAATTCCAGGAAGTGGCGGCGCAAGCGGAAGCAGATTTGCGTGAATTGCTTTTTGTTCCAGATGACTACCAAGTGCTTTTTTTACCTGGCGGTGCGACCACACAGTTTGCAATGGTCCCGATTAATTTGCTAAATGAAAATAAAAAAGCGGATTACATCGAAACCGGCATTTGGTCAGCGAAAGCCATTGAAGAAGCGAAGCGTTACGGACACGTTAATATCGCTGCATCGTTAACCGAGCGTGATGGTTTGCTGTATATTCCAACACAAGATGAATGGCACTTGAGTGAGGATGCGGCTTACGTGCACTATACCCCGAATGAAACCATCGCAGGGGTAGAGTTTCAATGGGTGCCTGAGACTGGCAAGATACCACTCGTTGCTGATATGACTTCCTCTATCATGTCGCAGCCGATTGATGTTAAGCAATACGGCTTGATTTATGCGGGTGCACAAAAAAATATTGGACAAGCAGGGATTACGATAGTCATTATTCGTGATGAGCTGATTAAATCATCGTTATTTTTAACGCCAACCCTTTATCAGTATAAGGTGCATGCTGAACATCATTCATTTTACAACACACCGCCAACGTATAGCTGGTACATTGCAGGACTCATGTTTGCATGGACAAAACAACAAGGCGGCGTTGCGAAAATTTATCAGCAGAATAAAAAGAAAGCGGCCATGCTCTACGATTATATTGACCAACACCTGGATTTTTATCAGTGTCAAGTTCATCCAGATTGCCGTTCACTCATGAATATTTCTTTCTCGTTGTCAAATGAAAAATTAACGGATGCATTTTTGACTGAAGCAGAAAAGAACGGTCTTACCAATCTTCGCGGCCACCGCATTGCAGGTGGTGTTCGCGCAAGCATTTATAACGCCATGCCTATGGAAGGTGTTGAAGCACTGCTGCACTTTATGGATGCGTTTAGATTGTCATCCTGAGTGTTCATTGTCATCACTCCGAGCCTCATTAAAAAAGAACCATGTCATGCCAGCCGCACGTTTTTTGTGCGAGGTGGCATCCAGAATGAACCTGAGAAAAGCCTGGATGCCAGCTAAAAGCGCGCTGGCATGACAGCAATTTCCGGATTGTCATGCCAGCCGCACGTTTTTTGTGCGAGGTGGCATCCAGGAAATACTTAAAAATATGAGAGGGAAGCTTAGTTGGTATGAGAACTTTTTTCAAAAAACCTGGATGCCAGCTAAAAGCACGCTGGCATGACACTAATGGCGCAAGCTTAATCGAAGTGCTGGTTAGCCTTTTTCTGCTTTCCATCATTCTACTTTCATTTGATGCATCACAACTGCTTGCCTTACAAAAAACAAAACAAATTTATTTGGTTAACCTTGCCATGAATCAATTAAATGCGATGGAAGATCAGTTACGTTTGCTTGGTCGCGACGATGATGCGATGCAAGTTACTGCGTGGAATAAAGAGAATGAGCGTGTATTGCCGCATGGACAGGGTGTCGTGATGGGGCAATATCCTGCTTTCGATATCAATATTTTTTGGGGCAAGCAAAGAGCGATGCTTTGTACAGAAGACAATATAGGTGAATCAGGATGTTTACGACGCCATATCATCATTGCAAAAAATCAGGCGGAATGACGCTCGTTCCGCTCATGCTCGCGATGTTGATCGAAGTGGGTCTCATCGCGGTATTAATTAATCTTTACTTAACGAGTCAACATAGTCTTATGCTGCAATTTGCGCTACGCCAAATTGAAGAAAATGCGCAAATTGCTATTCGTATCATTGGTAATGATGTCAAAAGCGCAGGTAATATTGGCTGTGCGCGTTTAGCAACTGATTTTGTTTTACCATACGGATTTTATCAGCTTCAGCCGAATACTCGTCTTCGCGGTGATGATCAATCTATTACGCTGACGTTTGTCTCGTTTCCGGCGGCAACCCTACTTGCGCCAATTTATCATGATCGTTTAATGGCGACTGTATTGCCGTTATTTAAAAAAGAAGAGCTTGCCATTCTTTCAGATTGTAAACATGCGGAAATAGTGAAAGTGACATCAGCACAAAAGAAAAGTTCAGTGCAGTTTGTCACGTTATCTTCGCTGCATTATCAATATGATGCGAGTGCAGAACTTGGCAAGTTAACGATACATCGCTATTTTGTTGCAAAAACCGGACGGCACGACCAACAGGGATTGCCTGTGTATGCATTAATAAGGGAAGATAATCAGCATCGCAAAACTGAAATCATTGATGGCATCAGAAAACTTGTGCTGCGTTATAGCGTTAGAATCGGTGGCGTATTGCAAGAATTGCCTGCTAACGCTATTCGTGACTGGTCGTCCGTAGAAGGGGTGCATTTGCAACTTGACATGGAAATATTCCCATTTAAAAAAACCTGGTTTGCCTATGTTGCGCGAGAAGTATCATGATAAAACATCAAAAGGGCTTCATTTTGTTGGTTGTGCTATTTTTCTTACAATTATTTTCCTTTCTTACACTATACAGCTTGCAGACTGCCTCTCATGCGATAAAATTAAGTGCGGATACGATACGTATAAGAAATGATTATTTGCGAGCGAATGGGATATTGCAGCAAATTGAAAGTGATTTACTACGTGGAACGCCAGATTGTATCATTTTACCCATTGCACCAATGGTCCTTAAAAAGCAACCCAATCAATGGTGGCAACAGATTGCTTGTAGTGGTAATTTGGCGAAGAACCGGTATGATTACCTCATTGAATCACTGGGTGCTAATGCTTGTGCAGTAATAGATATATTATCAAATAATCAATTAGTTACGGCAGATTATTATCGTATTACCTTATATTATCAACCCGAGGTTGCAAGTAAGACGGGTATTTATTTGCAAAGCACTCTGGTGAAACCCTATGTGTCGTCCACGCCTTGTTCAGGAATATCGCGCAAGGTATTAGTAGGACGGCAAATGTATCGTCAACTATGAAGGAGATTGTGTTTGATGGACTTTATTACACTCACGCGTGAAGACCACTTGGCGGTACTCACTTTTAATCGCGCAGATAAGCTGAATGCGTTTAATTATGAGATGGCTGCGCAATTTGAAAATCTATGTCAAGAACTGAATGATGATCAAACGATCCGTGTTATTTTATTACAAGGTGCTGGCGAAGCATTTATGACAGGGACGGATTTGTATGAGATTTATCGTAATTTAGAGAGTGTAACCGCAGAAGCACTGGGGATTATCCGTCAATTTAACGCATGCATTATGTTGTTACGCGAAATGGAAAAAATGGTGATTGCCTCCGTGCACGGCCTTATCATGGGAACTGGCATTAGTTTGCTACTGGCCGCTGATTTGGTTGTGGCGAGTGAGACAGCCAAATTTTCAATGCGTTTCACGCAAAATGCCGTTTCACCGGTTGGCGCGGTCAGTTATTTGTTACCGCGTATTGTTGGCGCTAAAAGAGCGATGGAGTTATTATCAACCTCAGATGTGCTCGATGCGTTTGCCGCAGAACGTTTAGGTTTAGTAAATTGGGTTGTTCCTCACGCAGCGCTTGAAACAAAATCACATGAGATAGCAAAACAAATGGTGAATGGACCAACGGTTGCTTTGACTCAGACGAAACAATTAATTAATTCAGCCTGGTCAAATAAATTAAGTTCACAATTAGAATTAGAAGCTGAATCCTTTATGAAATGTGCTTATACCAAAGATTTTAAAACGGCTGTTAAAGCATTTGTTAATAAAAGTGTTCCCGAATTTGAAGGAAAATAATCATGAGTTCATCTAATTTAAAAGACAAAGTTATTTTTATCACCGGTTCAAGCCGCGGTATTGGACGCGAAATT
>MGYG01000076.1 GCA_001801635.1 Gammaproteobacteria bacterium RIFCSPHIGHO2_12_FULL_43_28 | reverse complement strand
GTTTGGTTTCCCCGTATTTATCAGTGTTTGGTCATTAGCAATGGCTTTGACCATTTCACTAAAATCATAAGGTTTAAAGTGGGCGCGCTGCTTTTCAACTTCCGTCATTTTATTCACTAACTGCGTGTTCGCATCTTCAATCATTTCTTTCGGCAGTTTCAAAATGGCAGGCAACAGCACCTCTCTCGTCAACTCATCATCATCCATGAGATAGGCTAATTGAATGGCTGACACGTTTTCATAGGTATAACCGGACGCTCCAGTCACGGTGCCGCGTGCGATGACAGCTAGTTCAGGACAATCATCAAGCAAATCTTCCACCGCCTTTGGGTCGGCATTGGCGATCGCTTGCAAAAAATCGGGGAACAGTTTTAGCTTCTGCTTTTCAATAACGGTATTGCATTCAGGCGGGATGACAAAATCTAATCCTTGCTCGGTTACAAAACCGAATTCAGTTCTTGCTCGCAAAAATGCTTTCAATGCCAATTCGGCGAGTGACGGTACTTGCCTGTTATTTGTTATCGCGCTGTTATTATTAACGTCATTGACCTCTGTTTTTCTCGTTTCCACATCACACCTCGTTCCTTTTAATATGGTCTAAATTTTGCCACATGAAGCTTAACTTAACCTTAAAGCGACGACTAATCTGACCAAAAATCTTTGAACCGTCCGGGCGAGAGCTCGGTATAAATGACGGTATTTTTGCTGTTGGCATGGCCTAGGTAGCCTTGGATGGCACGGGTATCCTGGCCTTCGTTGGCAAGATAGGAAACGGAGAAACGGGGGTCAAATCTTGACATGGACATCTTTGTCACGTAGATGTTTTTAGATGTCCATGTCAAGATTTGACCCCCGTTTCAACCTGCTTCTCTGCCTTTTAGGCAATGTTTTTTATATCCTCCACCCAAAGCAATAGACGGGCTAAATGTGTAGTGCCCAAGGTTTTATGGAGAGCACGATCCGCTGTTACCAATAAGCATCCCTCAATTTGTGCCAAAGCTACATACAAGCTGTCATAGACGGTGCATTGATGTGCTGTGGCAATTTTCCATGCGGCATCGAGCAAGGATTCATTTTCATGACTATTGAAGGGAAGTCTTTTGAAATCATCAAGAATGGCACTTGCTGTATCAAGTGTTAATTCTTTCGAACGGTATTTTTTCCATAAGATATTTCCAACTTCTGCAAAAATGAGATCAGGCGCAATAAACTGCAAATTCGTATGCAGTAATCGCGTAGCAGATATGGCATGGACTTCGGGAATAAACCATTTAATGGCAACGCTTGCATCCACCACTATCGCTTTCAACGGTCTCTATCCTCTCGAAGAAGTTTTGCGCTGTCACTGAATGCATGACCTGACAGGCGTTTATGCCATGCATTGCTTGCCTTTATCGCCTCTTCCATCGACATTTTAGTAGCAGCTTCAACGATAGATTTTAGCTCGCCTTGCAATGATCTGTGATGCTGTTTGGCACGCAGTTTTAGGCGTTTTATTACCTCTGGTTCCAAATCTCTAATTAGTAATTCAGCCATAATTCCCCCCATCACCAGAATAATCAGCAAATGATATCATAATGATATCATACATACGCAAACAAAGCAAATTACCTCCTAAAAAGGGCATTTAGGCAATGTTTTTATTCCTTAATATGCTCCATATGGGCTGAGCTTACCGCTAACCTGCCTTGGCGTATCGAAATCAACAGCATATTTGGAGAATGTTTATGGAACTGTGTCATGCCAGCGTGCTTTTAGCTGGCATGACACAGTTTGATGAATGCTCTCCATATTTGTGACACTATTATACCACAACCTCGACCCAGTGATTTACGCTATGATGGAGTCATCAGGAGGAGGTGGCCGGTATGTATAAAAATAAAACAAGGATGGCGCTTTTTTTCTATACGATCACATTTTTCTTTCTCTTAACCACAGAATTATATGCGGGCGAAGTCAAAGGTATTTATCTTACCCAGTATACGCTCGAGAATACCACCTACCTTAATTCCTTGATAAAAAATGCAAAAGCAGCTGGTATTGATACCTTTGTCATAGATTTGAGTCGGCCAGGAAAGCGCTATCGCGAGAATATAGCGCTCGTTAAAGAAAATGGCATTAAATACGTCGCCCGTATTGTCATGTTTCCTGATGGCGGCACGCGGGAGCAAATCAAAACACCCAGTTACTGGCAAGGCAAGTATGCGCTCGTTAAACAAGCCATTGATTGGGGTGCCGATGAAATACAGTTAGACTATATTCGCTATAATACAAAACAAAAGCCCACCTCACAAAATTCAGAGGATATACACGAAATTATTCAATGGTATAAGAATAAGCTGGCCGCACAAAAGATTCCCTTACAAATCGATGTCTTTGGTATTGCAAGCTTTGGTGAAGCAAAATACATAGGCCAGAATATCAAACTTTTTGGGCCGACCGTTGATGCCATGTGCCCCATGGTTTACCCTTCACACTATGAACCAGCCGCCAAACATTTCAAACAACCCTACGAGACGGTATATGATTCATTAATGGGCATAAAAGAGCAGTTTGATGATAAAACGCCCTTTAAAATGTACGCCTACATTGAACTATCCAACTACCGCTTTCCCATGTCACGTCAACAAAAAGTAAATTACGTCAAAGCGCAACTACGTGCCGTTAATGATGCCGACGCCGATGGCTGGTATGCCTGGAGCCCGCATAACCGCTATGACATTTTATTTGATGCGTTGCAGAACAATCGGAAATAGGGTGATTGGATTTTATGAAAATACGCGGCAGGCACCTTGAGCTTGCAAGATTTGCAAGCGCTTAACGCTTGGTTAAAACGGGATTAGGTGAAATAACGCTCAACACCTGTTTGCCAGGGCATGATTTTAACGTTATCACTTAATTGCTTCTCTCGCTTCTCATTGGAAAAACAAACCACTTCACAATCTTTTATTTCCTTCTTTATATCAAAAAGTATTTTCAAATTCACTTCCTGGATTTCTTCTGCGCTTTTAATTTCAATAAACAACAATGGCAGTCCCGGTCGCTCAACGACCAGGTCCACTTCTGCATCATCTTTTGTTTTCAAATAAGAAAAACGATATTCGGGGTGGAAGTAACTTGCTAACTTGATGCATTCAAGAATAATAAAATGCTCGAAAATGTCGCCATACATGCTTGTCCTTGGTAATAATTGCACGGAAAGCTGCCGTAATAGTGCACGCGTAACCCCGACATCGAAAAAATAAAATTTAGGTTTTTGACTAAGGCGTTTTCGAAATGAGTGTTGAAATGGTTCAAGCATAAATCCAAGCAAAGTATCCTCAAGGATGGAAAAATATTCCTTGATGGTTTTATCTTCCACACCAACATCACGAGATAGATTGCTGTAGTTAATAATTTTACCATTGCATTGTGCCGCAACTTCCAAAAATCGTCTGAATGCATCAAGATTTTTAGTCAGTTGTTCGCCGCGAATTTCTTCCTTCAAATAAGTAAGCGCATAAGCTTGAAGAAATAATGATCTTTCTTCGTCTGTATTGTAGGAGCATAATTTTGGTAGCATGCCAAAACGCATGGCGATTGAAAAATCAAATTTGCCTTTTAATTCCAAAACTGAAAAGGGGAAAAGAGGATAAACAAATGCGCGACCGGCAAGTAAATTCGCATCACCATATTTTAACTTACGTGCACTCGATCCTGTCAGGATAAAATATTTATTAGTTGATTCAATCAGACTGTGAACAACATCGAGCAGTTTCGGTAATTTTTGAATTTCATCAATGACGACATGAGTCACACTTGCTGGCAAGGCCAAAACCAGCGCCTTTAGTTCATTTGGGTTGCGAGCAAACCGGTCTTCTTCCACGGGATCCAAAAGATCAATCCAGAGAGTAGACTCCGCATTCAACTCATCACGTACGTAGGTACTTTTGCCAACACCTCTCGCACCAAACAAAAAAAGGGTTTGATTTTTATGGATTTTTAGTAATCTTTTGATATCAGGCATGACGACATTTCCGTAATCAATTCCGAGATTGTACGCCGATTTCGGAGTGATGTCTACGAATGGCTATGGCTTGGCTGTGCCCTGTGACTCGACTTTTGCACTTTATGCCGCTCTCGAAAGCCGGTCTAACAGGGTTTTCTCAAATTCATTCTGGATGCCAAACACACGCTGGCATGACAGAGACTGAATGTCATGCCAGCCGCACGTTTTTCGTGCGAGGCATCCAGGGATAGATTATTTTTTTATTTTAAAGTTAAGTAATAATTTAATTTTGCCTGGATTTTTGCTTTTCTTATTATTTTTTGTCAGCTTTAGTCTGCATTTTTTCAAGTTTATTTAGCATTCGTTCTAATTGTTTAGCGAACAGCTTTACCTCAGCAGAAAGTTCTCTTATTTCAAGCTTTGTGTCAGACGCTTTATTTGTCTTCTTCATACTTCTAATCAGTATAGTAAAAGCTTATTATAACAAGGCTTATGAAACGCAAGGAAGCCAAATTTGCTAGAATTTTCAACCTTTTTCCTGATTGGCTTTTTAGCCCAGATATTTGTGGCTGGATTATTAATTACGCTAGTGAGTATCAGAACCATTGTCATATTGTATTTTAGTTGGAGCGACTTTTCATGACATCCCCTAATATCGCCGTGATTGGCGCTGGGAATATGGGCGCAAGCTTAATCGGCGGCTTGATTCAAGATGGTCATCCCAAGGATAAACTATGGGTCGCCGACACCAGCATTGAAAAGCTAACTCCCCTGCGCGATCGTTTTGGCATTCACGTGACAACGGATAACAAAACAGCGGCAAAACAGGCTGATATCGTCATACTCGCACTAAAACCTCCCATGATTGCGCCAGTGGCACGTGAATTAAGCAGTGTTATTCGCGAGCGAAAACCACTTCTCATTTCCATTGCAGCGGGCATTTCTACCACGCATATTAAACGCATGTTGGGAGACGCCTCACCTATCATTCGAGCCATGCCCAATACGCCAGCACTCATTGGTTGCGGCGCCACAGCACTTTTCGCTAACGCCACTGTTGCAAAAGAAACACGCAATCTCGCCGAATCAACCTTACGTGCCGTTGGTTCGATTGTTTGGCTACCTGATGAATCCTTAATGGATATCGTCACCGCTCTCTCAGGCAGCGGTCCTGCCTATTTCTTTTTAATCATGGATGCATTGCAAAAGGGCGCGGAATCCTTGGGATTACCGAAAGAAACGGCGCGCTTACTCACCTTACAAACGGCACTTGGCGCCGCGCGCATGGCGATTGAAAGCAGCACGCCGCTTGATGAACTTAGACGTCAAGTCACTTCCCCAGGTGGTACTACCGAAAAAGCCATTTCTGTGTTAGAAGAAAATAACATTGGGGCATTACTGAAAAACGCATTACAAGCCGCTATGTTACGCTCAAAGGAACTCGCTACTATTCTAGAAGAGGAAAATTAAATGTCAGATGCCGTTAATGCTTCACTATTATTCTTAATTAACACGCTGTTTGATCTTTATCTGTTTGTGTTAATCATTCGTTTAATACTTGCTTACGTCGGCTCTAATTATTATGAACCGATCACACAATTTATTGTTAAAATAACTGATCCTGTGGTGAAACCACTTCGCCGTTTCATTCCTAATTATCGCCATATCGAAATATCGACCATTCTCATCATCATCGCACTTGAGATGATTAAATTCGGAATCATTTCAAGCCTGACGTTTGGGTTCCCAAACCTATTGGGCTTATTCTTGTTAGCGATTGGTGATGCGTGCAAACTCCTCATTCAAACTTTTTTCTATGCCATTTTGTTGCAAGCCATTCTAAGCTGGATACAACCGCAAGCACCGGTCAATAGCGTATTAATACAATTTAATTCGCCCATCATGCGTCCCATACAACGTATCATTCCATTAGTTGGCGGCGTAGATATAACGCCTATTCCCGCACTTATTTTGCTTCAGCTCGTGAGTATTGCGCTCATCAATCCATTGATGGCTGTTGCGCTTAATATTGCCATCAGTTAGTACGGATATGTTAAATGAAGATAGTCCTAGCAAGCGGCAACAAAGGAAAAATTCGTGAACTTGCCGCTTTACTTACCACATTAAACGTAACAATTGTTCCGCAAAACGAATTGGGCGTGGAAGAAATCGCGGAATCTCACGTTACTTTTATTGAAAATGCACTTAGTAAAGCACGTCATGCAGCAAGTGTTACCGGTCTAGCTGCAATCGCAGATGATTCAGGTTTAACGGTTGATGCGCTTTCGGGCGCACCCGGTATTTACTCAGCACGGTATGCCGGTGAAAAAGCAACCTCAAAAGATAACATTCAAAAATTACTGGCCGATATGAAACACATTCCGCCAGAAAAACGTCAAGCACGTTTTTATTGTGTCCTGGTTTTTATGCACTCCCCTAATGATCCCACACCGCTTATTTGTGAAGGAAGTTGGTCTGGTACGATTCTCACCTCACCAAAAGGGGATGATGGTTTTGGTTATGATCCGATTTTTTATTTACCCTCCTTGCAAAAAACAGCGGCAGAATTACCGCTTGATGAAAAAAATGCGATCAGTCATCGCGGCATAGCTTTGCAATCTTTAATTAAACGCTTGGCGGAAAATAAATGAGTGCGCTCTCAGTTAAAAAATTAACGAAAAAATACGCGAATGGTCCCACCGCATTAAAAGGCATCAATCTTGAAGTGGCCGTTGGTGATTTTTTTGCGCTTCTCGGTCAAAATGGCGCGGGCAAATCAACCACTATCAGTATTATTTGTTCGCTTGTCAAAAAAACATCTGGCAAAATAGCTGTGTTTGGTTACGACACGGATATTCAACTTGCAAAAGCGAAATCCTTAATTGGTGTTGTGCCACAAGAAATGAATTTCAGCATCTTTGATAATCTTTTGCAAATTCTTGTGAATCACGCTGGTTATTATGGCATCCCGCGAAAAATTGCTTTTGTCAGAGCAGAAAAATATCTAAAGAAAATGGGTATATGGGAAATGCGCAATCAACCCGCCATTCGCTTATCTGGTGGGATGAAGCGACGTCTCATGATCGCAAGAGCACTCATGAATGAACCTAAACTCCTTATTCTGGATGAACCTACCGCTGGGGTTGATATCGAATTGCGTCACAGCTTGTGGCGCTATTTAAAAGAATTAAACCAGGAAGGTACCACTATTATTTTAACAACGCATTATCTAGAAGAAGCAGAACAACTTTGCAAAAACGTGGCGATTATCGATCATGGTGAAATCATTGAACACACCGACATGAAATCCCTCATCAGTCGTCTCGATATTCAAACGTTAATTCTGGATCTTGATCAACCACAGCGTCATTTTCCTTTGTTAAATCATTTTAAAGGACGTTTACTCGATGAAACGAGCATGGAAGTTGAGATTCACCGCGGTCAATCGATTAATGATCTAGTGCATTTACTTACGCAGCAACACATTCGCATTAATAGTATGCGTAATAAAACAAACCGTCTCGAAGAATTATTTATTTATTTGATTTCGGAGAATAAAAAGTAAATGACACCGCGCACCGGTTTTTACCAAGACATGATTGCTTTGCAAACCATTCTCTTTCGTGAAGTAAATCGTTTTTCCCGTATTTGGTCACAAACGTTATTACCACCAGCGATCACCATGAGCTTGTATTTTATTATTTTCGGGAAATTTATCGGCTCACAAATTCACAACATACACGGTTTTGCCTACATACAATATATCGTGCCAGGTCTTGTCATGATGTCAATCATGACGAATGCATATGCAAATACGGCATCTTCATTTTTCCTTACCAAGTTTAATAAAAGTATTGAAGAAATGTTGGTATCGCCTATGCCAAGCCTCACCATTCTCCTGGGCTTTATGTTAGGCGGTACCTTACGCGGTATTTTGGTCGGTATCATCGTGATTTTCGTTTCGCTCTTTTTTACGCATATTCCTATCACGCATTTTTTTGTGGTTTGCGGTATGGGAATTTTGGCGGCAATGGTATTTTCGCTTGGTGGCCTCATCAATGCAATTTATGCGAAACGCTTCGATGATATTTCGTTTATCCCCACGTTTGTCTTAACGCCATTGACTTACTTGGGCGGCGTCTTTTATTCCGTTGATCAATTGCCCGCCACCTGGCGCTCGCTTTCCATGGTTAATCCTATTCTGGATATCGTTGATACCTTCCGCTATGGCATGCTGGGTATCTCTGATTTAAGTGTTTATACCGGATTTCTGCTGGTTGGCGCCTTATTTATTATTCTCTTTTTTTGGGCATGGCGACTTTTGCATAGGGGTGTTGGAATAAAGATGTGAGATCTGTTTACAACCGCAGCTGATCCGATTACCCTTTTTATTAATCAGGAAATGACTATAAGGACGTAGACTATGTTTAAACATGTTTTAGCACTCATCGCACTCAGTGTCGCCGTTACTCTCTTTATGACGTATACACAGCAGGCTGTTGAATTACTGCTGGCAGTTCATGAGTGGGTATCGCAATTATTATCCGACGTCTTTTCATCCGGCAATGCTGGCAGTATCGCAAGAGGCCTGATTGCCTTATTAAGCGTGCCGCTTTTGGTCGGCCTCATTCCTGCGCTTATTTACTATGCTGTCAAACGCGATTTTTTCCCTTATTTTATGGAAATCGTCTGGATCGTTTGGCTCATTCAGGCGGGTGCTTTGGTCGTTAAGGCCGTCGCCTAAGTTTGACGGTACATTCACCCCGGGCGTCAGGTTAAATAGCTAAACTGACGCTACAACCAATAAGCCGTTTTCACCATTACTGTTGAAACCAGTGTCATGCCTTTTTTAATAAAGCGCGGTAATTCATTTGCGCCTTGGGCGATGGCTTCATCACGATGTTTCGCCTCGTCTGCTTCCATTTGTGCGAGGATCTTATAACTGCGTTTATCTTCACTGGGCAGCATCTTCAAATGGCCTTCAAGATGTTTGATCACTTGGCGTTCGGTTTCAGCGACAAACCCCAAACTCCATTTATCGCCGATAAGCCCTGCTGTCATCCCAATGCAAAATGAACCCGCATACCAGAAGGGGCTTAAATAGGTAGGGTGACTACCAAGCTCATCCAGGCGCTGCTTGCACCAGGCAAGATGATCGCCCTCCTCAATCGCGGCTGCTTGCATTTTGCGTTGAATCGCATCCGTTCGTGAAACGATGCCCTGTCCATGATAAAGCGCTTGCGCACAAATTTCACCAGCGTGGTTAATTCGCATGAGACCCGCGGCGTGTTTACGCGCCTCTTCACTCAATCGTTCTTCAGCCACTTTGTCGGCGGGATAAGGCCTGCCGCTTGTTTTCGGGGTGTCCGACAAGGCCCTGACTGCTTGATCTAATCCAAGACAAAGTTTGTCGAACAGCGAATAATGTCGTTTTGTATCCATGCATGGCTCTACGAAAGATAGATGAAAGCCTTATCATACCCCTTTGTTTAATGCAAAAAAATTCATTTCGACCACACGCTCTCTGTACACGACAAAATTTAAAATTGCCCGTTCATGCTTCGAGACGGCGCAAAAAGCGCGCTCGCGCATCCTGAGCTTGTCGAAGGACTCAGCATGAACGGGTTCTAAATATGCTCATTAACCGACCGTTCGCCCCAGATCCTCCATAAATATCGCTTGCATTTTGAAGGCAAATTTATATATATACGGTTTTTCACTTAAACTCTCTGGAGATCCTTAATGGAAACTGACAAAGCCGGCCTTTTATCCACTGATGTTCGTCACCTTGACATGAAAACATTTGACTTTGTAAGCCTCATTGAAGCCATGGAAGGAACGGCCTTCCAAGCGAGAAATACGGCGCGTGCCGCCAAGATTTATAACCAAATGTTAGCAGACGAGCAATGCGGTGTGATTTTATGCCTTGCCGGTTCTTTAGTCAGCGCGGGTTTGAAAAAAATCTTCGTCGATATGATCGAGAACAACATGGTCGATATGATTGTTTCAACCGGTGCCAATATCGTTGACCAGGATTTCTTTGAAGCACTGGGCTTTAAACACTATCAAGGTTCTCCACGGCTTGACGATATCAAACTACAATCACTCGCGATTGACCGGATTTATGATACCTTGATTGATGAAGATCAATTACGAATTTGTGATGATACTATTCGCGATATCGCGAACAGCCTCCCGCCCAAACCTTATTCTTCCCGCGAATTTATTCGGGAAATGGGTCGCTATCTCGAAAAAAATGCCAAGAACAACGAATCAATTGTATTAAGCGCTTATCAAAAAGGCGTTCCTATTTTTGTACCTGCTTTCAGTGATTGCAGTGCTGGCTTTGGTCTCATCATGCATCAAATTGAACGACCAGAAAAACACGTTAGCATCGATTCAGTAAAAGATTTTCGTGAGCTAACGCAACTCAAAATTCATGCCAATGAAACGGGCCTTCTCATGGTTGGCGGCGGCGTTCCTAAAAACTTCGCGCAAGATGTTGTCGTTGCCGCTGAATTATTAGGTGCTGACGTACCGCTGCATAAATACGCGATCCAAATTACGGTTGCTGATGAACGCGATGGTGGTTTATCTGGCTCAACCCTGCGTGAAGCATGCTCTTGGGGCAAGGTTTCGGTTGTGCACGAACAAATGGTTTATAGCGAAGCAACCCTCGCTCTGCCAATGATCGCAGGCTATGCTTATGGGAAAGGTGCTTGGCGCACAAGAAAGGGACGCGCATTTAACCAGTTTTTTGCAACAACCGCCGTTGCAGAAAGAACGCCTGCTTAGGTAACGAGTTAACATGACAAACTGGTCTATTCAGGAGACCCGTGACATTTATCACATTGCGCAATGGAGTGATGGCTTCTTCAATATCGGTCACAACGGTACCGTCGAAGCCTACCCAAAAGGATCGCCAACTCAACATAAAATTGATTTGGCGCATCTCGCAGAGTGTATCAAAGAAGCGGGGATTTCCCTTCCGGTATTAGTTCGATTTACTGATATTTTACAAAAACGCGTGCAAAACCTGCATGACGCTTTTTCACGCGCGATTAAAGATAATCAGTATCAAGGCTCGTACTTAAGCGCCTATCCTATCAAAGTCAATCAGCAGCGACGAGTGGTTGAAACGATCCTCAGAAAGCAAAACGTGCCGGTTGGTTTGGAAGTCGGCAGCAAACCCGAATTACTCGCGGCGATTGCGCTCGTTGAAGAACCACAAGCCGTGATTGTTTGTAATGGTTACAAAGATCGCGAATATATTCGACTTGCACTGATAGGACAACGCATTGGTCATCGCGTTTATATTATTTTAGAAAAATTATCTGAATTAAAATTAGTATTGGAAGAATCAAAAAAATTAACTATTGAACCCATTCTTGGCGTACGCGTCCGTCTTTCTTCAATTAGCGAAGGCAAGTGGCAAGATTCAGGTGGTGAAAAATCAAAATTTGGTTTTTCAGCGCCGCAATTATTGCAAGTGATGCAGATTCTGCGCGAGAAAAATCATTTATCATTATTACAAGTATTACATTTTCATTTCGGTTCACAAGTCGCAAACATCGGCCATATCCAACGCGCGATGCACGAAGGTGCGCGCTATTATGTGGGTTTACGTGAACTCGGCGCACCGATTAATACCATTGATGTCGGCGGCGGTTTAGGCGTGGATTACGAAGGAACGCGTTCACGCAGTTTTTGTTCGATGAATTATACCATACAAGAATACGCCAACAATATTGTGTACACACTCGCTGAAATTTGTGCTCAACATCAATTACCTTGTCCCAATATTATTACGGAATCGGGTCGCGCCATCACCGCGCATCATGCCATGTTAATCACTAACATTATTGCGAGTGAATCTGCTTACGAACCTACCTCATTAAAAGCACCTGAAGTGGATGAAGCGCCCATATTACATAATCTCTGGAATTGCTTTTCTTATCTTTCAGCAAGTACGGTGCTTGAAATTTATCATGACATTTCGCACTGGATGTCTGAAGTTCATACAATGTACGTTCACGGCGTGATTGATCTTGAAAAGCGCGCCTACGCGGAACAAATTCATTACGCGGTTTGTTTTAAATTAAAAGATTATTTAAAACCAACCATTCGCGCACATCGTGAAGTTATCGATGATTTAAATAAAAAATTAGCGAACAAATTTGTTTGTAACTTTTCACTGTTTCAGTCCTTACCCGATGCGTGGGCAATTGATCAAGTCTTTCCTATCATGCCATTATCAGGACTGGATAAACCGCCTACTGAACACGGTATTTTACATGACATTACGTGCGATTCAGATGGGCGTATTGAAACCTACGTCAATAATTACGGCTTAGAAAGTACGCTGCCGCTTTTACCATTCGATCCAGAACAACCTTATTTACTTGGTATTTTCTTAGTTGGTGCGTATCAAGAAATTTTAGGTGATATGCATAATTTATTTGGTGATACTAATTCAGTGCATGTTGAAGTCACGGATGACGGTGGTTTTCGTTTATCGCATGCGTTACAAGGCGATACCGTTGCGACTTCATTACGTTACGTTGATTTTGAAGAAGAAGCGCTAATTGATGCTTATCAACGTAAACTAGCAAATGCGCAGATTACACGAGAAGAATCGGCGATTTTTCTCGCTGATTTGCAAACTGGTTTAGCTGGTTATACGTATTTCGAGGATTAATATGCCCTTTGACCCCAATGCTGCGGCGAGTAATGATTCTGGTGTTTTTGGTTTGCCGTTTACAAAAGAAGAATCTGCTTTAGTGTTATTACCTGTTCCATGGGAAGCTACCACTTCTTACGGTGGCGGCACAGCTAATGGTCCGCGCGCGATTGAAAAAGCAAGTAAACAAATTGATTTATTTGATCTAGAGCTCGGTAATTTTTTCAATGCGGGCATTTATATGTTGCCCGAATCGGAAGAAGTCAGAAAATGGAATGATATGGCAAAAGAAGCGGCGTCACTTGTCATTGAATTACACGATGAAGCCTTGCCCGATGTTATAAATGCACTCGCTACCGTTAATATACTCAGCCAGCAATTAAATAATTACGTTTATCAACAAACAAACACATTACTCCATGAAGGAAAATTAGTTGGTCTTCTAGGTGGTGATCATTCATCGCCGTTTGGTGCTATTCGTGCTTTCCTGGAACGTTATCCTGCCATGGGTATTTTGCATATTGATGCGCATGCGGATTTACGTGATGCTTATGAAGGATTTAACTATTCGCACGCATCGATTATGCATAATGTCATTACCAGGACATCATTAAATACCCTTGTGCAAGTAGGTATTCGTGATTTTTGTGAAACAGAATTTGATTTTATCAATGCGCATGCCGATCGAATCAAAACATTTTATGATATCCATCTTGCTAATGCAAAATTAAATGGAAAGCATTGGTCGCAGCTTTGCGATGATATTATTTCGCATTTGCCGCAAGAGGTTTATATTTCATTTGATATTGATGGTCTCGATCCGCGTTATTGTCCGCACACGGGTACGCCGGTTCCGGGTGGCCTTGATTTTCATGACGTATTATTTTTATTTAAGAAAGTGATTGAATCTGGCCGTAAAATTATTGGCTTTGACCTTAATGAAGTATCACCAGGTGAAACCTACGCGGGTGAAGCAGAAGATACCGCGGCTGAATGGGACGCGAATGTGGGTGCGCGCTTATTGTATAAGCTCTGCGGCTTGACGCTTATATCGCGATAGGGGTGACAAACGCGCCAAAATCCTTATACTTCCACCCCATGACCAATCAATATCACTCATCCATCGTTAAAAAGCACAAAACACTGCCTGCGCGGGTCATGCAATTCTCGACCCCACATGGGAACGTGTTAACGCCCGCCTTCATGCCGGTTGGTACGCGCGCCATGCTGAACTATCTTACGCCCACAGATCTTAAAGCGGCTGGCAGTGAGATCATCCTTGGCGGCAATACGTATCACATGCTGGTCGCTCCCGGCATGGATGTCCTTCAAGCGGTTGGCGGCATGCATCGCTTTATGGGTTGGGATAAAGCAATGCTCACAGATAGTGGCGGCTTTCAAGTCTTAAGCCTCTCCAAAAAGGGGCAAATTTGTCTTATTGATGAAGAAGGGGCGCACTTTAAACACCCCATCACCGGCAAAATCATTCATCTCAATCCGCATACCTCCATAGGAACACAGAAGATCATTGGTGCGGATATCATCATGGCATTTGATCAGTGCACGCCTGAAACCGGCGGTCGTGAAGCAGCACTTGCCGCGTTAGACCGTACACACCGTTGGTTATTACTGTGCAAAGAGGAACAAGAAAAAAATCCGAATTCTGCCTACGGTTTGCGCCAAGCCCTCTTTGGCATTATCCAGGGCGGCAGTTTTCGGGACTTACGCGATACAAGTACCGAATTCGTCGTGAACCTTGATTTAGACGGGATTGCGATAGGCGGTGAAGTGATTGGCTTTGATATGCCAAAAACAGCTGAAATCATTGATTGGGTAAGACCCATGCTGCCTGCAAATAAAATTCGTTACACCATGGGTGTGGGACTAAACCCGCAAGATTTAATTGATGTGGTGGCAAAAGGCATTGATATTTTTGACTGTGTTGCCCCCACACGCAATGCAAGGCATGGAACCTTATATCACGGTGATTTAGTTGAGCGCGATGGCTGGCTCGCCTTTGAAGGTGAACGCATTTCTATTAAAAAGGGCCTGTATGCCAAAGATGATCAACCGCTCATGCAAGATTGCACTTGCTATACTTGCCAACGCTTTAGCCGCGCCTACCTGCACTACCTTTTTAAAGAAGGTTTGATTGCTTATTTTCATCTCGCCAGTATTCATAATGTTCATGTCATGCAAATGACGTGTGCAAAGATGCGGGAAATTATGTTGCGGGATGATTGAGGGCTTAACCTGAATTTCTGCTCGCACTCAACGCAAAAATTCGTCATGATGACATTAGGGACTAAATGCTGGGAGGCATACGATGAAGCTATTATCGATCAGCATCATCAGCGTGAATGGAACAATCGAAAAGTCCGCCCACGAAGAATCGCCTGAAGCCATCCAGGCAGCTTATCATATCAACGAAATCATCGAGCGCTTAAAAGTTGCTTCACAAAAAGAACTTTCTCCCTTTCATATTTATACCAGTTGCGGTGAATTTTATTATTATTTACTGATGGATAATAAGCGCGTTTATCTTTTTATCTCGAATGAACTTGCTTCTTCACAAGCTGAATTGACCCGCCATTTTAATGACATCGCATGGATTGCAGAATCTGCAGAACATAAACAACAGCAAAAATTAAAAGAGAAATTGGCACACCCCAATAGACATTTGACCGAGGTAAGGGAAATTAAACAGGAGATTGGCAGCCTCCGGGAAGAATTTTTCCACACGATTGATAACTTGCTGGAAAGAGAGGGCAACTTCCACACGCTATTCAAAAAAACCTGAATCACTCGATATAGACCCATTAACGAAATCGCTGTAGCATTGATGATACTACGTTGAGGCATGAATTGCCGTCTCACGGCCGCTTAGCGATGACAATAGCCGTCATTTATTGAAACATAAGGAACCAGAAATGATTACCATGGATTTACAAATGGATTTTGAAATCGTCTGTCGAGTGGTTCTGGCCTGTATATTGGGCTGCATCATCGGGTGGGAGCGTGAGCGCCATCGCAATATTGTCTCAGCCGGCATTCGCACCTACGGCGCGATTTCACTTGGCTCCTGTGTGTTTGGAATTTTGAGTTATATCATCGCAGGCGCTGACCCCTCCCGTATTGCGGCCCAAGTGGTCGCCGGTATTGGCTTTTTGGGTGGCGGCGTCATTTTTAGACAAGGGGATTATGTCGCCGGTCTCACGACAGCCGCCACCATCTGGGCGACCGCCTCGGTGGGCCTTGCAGTCGCCTTCGGCCTTTACTTCGTCTCTATTCTCATCGCCTTCATGATTTTTATGCTCTTATACCTCCCGCGCCTCACCTGGTGGAAGCGGATCTCAGCGAAGTAGGCGATGAAGTGAAGCAATCTTAAGATTTTCTTAAGCGTGCTCACGTATTATGCACTCCTAGCAACTTATAATTAACGAGGAGAGCCGCACATGATTACAGATATAACAAACCCAACCAAGGTAACAGAGACTACTTCATTGCTTCAACAACAGCGTATAGAAAAACTTGAGAAAATCGCAAAAGATGTTGGTGAATTACCGAAAAGCAAAGAACAAGGTATATTCTTGCAGCAAATTAAGCTACTACAAACTGATATTAAGGGAAATATAAGGGTAAATAAGCTCGAGGAAAAACTAGATCAATTGGAAAAAGAGTACCTTCTCCTGCAAAACAAAGTGGCCCTGGAAGCTGAACAACATCTCCGCAGAGATTTAATAAAAAAACAAGCTAATTCCGAAAATACTACAAACCTACTGCATGAGAAATCTGAAGCTATCTCTACGATTTTAAATGGTAGCCAGGGTTTCAAAAAAATCAACCCCACACCATCTCGATCCTTTAGCAGCAAACTGTTTTCATTCTTTTGCCCATGCTTTAAGGAGTCGACATCGCAATACAAGAAAATCCCAAGCAATCCTAATTCAACTAGCTTGCGTCACTAATATCCGTGTCATCCCGACGACTGCCGAAGGCAGGAGGAGGGATCTCGTCATTTTATCGAGATCCCTCGCTAGCTCGGGACAACTGAAGTCGCCACACCCATCAGACTCAATCCCTACCCCTGCGCTTTCTTAATCAACGCCTGCAATTCACCAGCTTCATACATTTCAGCAATAATATCACTGCCGCCAATAAATTCACCTTTCACATAGAGTTGTGGAATGGTTGGCCAATTGGAATAAACTTTAATGCCTTGACGTACTTCGTCATCCTGCAACACATCAACGGTTGCAAATTTCGCACCGCATGCTTTTAATACATTCACCGCACGCGCGGAAAATCCGCACATTGGTAATTCAGCATTACCTTTCATAAAAAGAATAATCGCATTCGCTTCAATATCAGCTTTAATTTTTTCTTGAATAGACATCGTTTTTCACCTTCTAAATAATACTAAAAATGATCTCTGTACACGACAAAATTTAAAATTGCCCGTTCAT
>MGYG01000075.1:33820-42196 GCA_001801635.1 Gammaproteobacteria bacterium RIFCSPHIGHO2_12_FULL_43_28 | reverse complement strand
TCCTTTATCTTGTGATACTAAACCTGATTTTGTCCACGGCAAACGACGATAGTAGGGTTCCTCAGTGGCTGCATCAAATAAGGGATATTTAATGATTTCAAAATAAGGTGACACATCAAAATCTTTCGGTGTAAATAAATAAGGATTGCGTTGAAACCATTCGGTACCTTTGTCACTGTCTTGTTTGATATAGGGTAAGATAGGAAAGTGAATTGACGCAAAGGCTTCGGCAATGAGTGATGAACAAATGCCTGGTTCAGGTTCTCCTGTTCGTGTGCGAAATAAACTTGAGCCCCAGCGTCTTGGTAAAATGGACCAGGGAAGTAAAAATCGTGCGAGATCGAGTAAGTGACGCACATTGTAAGGGGTACCGACTGAACGTAGGGCGTAAGAAATAACAGAATGCATATCGAAAGGTGTTATTCCAATCGGGCGACAAATGCGAATGTGGTGATGACGGTATTGACTGAGTGTGGATAAGATAATGCCTTTATTTAGTAAACCTTCGACGATAAGACGTGTATGCGGTTTTGGATTTTTCACTTGTTGCATCAAAAATTCTTGAATGGCTTTATCTTCAAAATCAATGATGCGGCCAATGTATAAAGCCGCGTGTGTCCAACTGCTTTGCGTGATATTGCGAATAACGCTGCTGACAATACTTCTGCCTTCAATTAAAAGTACATCGCCAGGGCGTATTTCGTATTTTAATCGATTGAAATCAAATGGGATGATTTCTTCAAGCGGCGGCTCGTCAGAAATCCAGTGATAAAATTTATGACGCAGTTGCTTTAGCATGTATCCATCCTAGTGCTCACAGCATTAAATCCGTTTTGCTAAATCGCTCGCATATCCAATATAATCCGCGGGTGTTAAACTCAATAAGCCTTGTTTAACCGTTTCCGGTAAAGCTAGCCCTTTAATAAATTGCGCTAAAGCCTCTCGATCAATACGCTTGCCGCGCGTAAATGCTTTCAATTGCTCATACGGTTGTTCGAGTTTATAACGGCGCATAACCGTTTGTACCGCTTCAGCTAAAATTTCCCAGTGATTATCGAGATCATTGGCGAGCACGTCCAAATTGGGTTCTAGTTTTCGTACGCCTTTACAAGTGGATTGATAAGCAAGTAAGGCATGGCTAATGGCAACCCCCATGTTACGCAAGACAGTAGAATCGGATAAATCGCGCTGCCAACGCGAGATCGGCAGTTTTGCAATCATGTGTTCAAAGAGTGCATTCGCAATACCAAGATTCCCTTCTGAATTTTCAAAATCAATCGGGTTCACTTTGTGCGGCATGGTGGATGAACCGACTTCATTGGCAAGGGATTTTTGCTTGAAATAATTGATCGCGATATAACTCCATACATCGCGATCAAAATCAATCACGATGGTATTGATGCGTACCATGATCGCAAAAAATTCGGCGAGTGTATCGTGTGGTTCGATTTGTGTTGTATACGGATTCCATTCTAATCCTAATTGACACACAAAATTTTTGCTCAGTAATTGCCAATCGATTTCCGGATAGGCGATTGCCAATGCATTATAATTACCCGATGCGCCATTTAATTTACCCAAAATAGGTGTATCAACGAGTTGGTTGGTTTGTCTTTGTAAGCGTGCAATCACATTCGCGATTTCTTTGCCGACCGTCGTGGGGGTTGCTGGTTGTCCGTGCGTGCGAGCCAGCATGGGCGTATCCGCATAGTCATGCGCCAGTTTTTTTAAGAGTGAAAGGAGTTCAAAAAGTGCGGGTAGAATACACTGATTGCGCGCCGTATGTAGCATTAAACCATAAGCAAGATTATTAATATCTTCCGAAGTGCAGCCAAAATGAATGAATTCGCTTAGCTTCGCGAGTTCTTCGTTGCCCGCGATGCGTTCCCTAATAAAATATTCAACGGCCTTTACATCGTGATTGATGCCTGTTTCGATGTGCTTCACGCGTGCTGCATCGTCGAGCGAGAATTGTTCTACCGTTTCATCGAGTATACTTTTTGCGTGATGACTGAGTGGTGGGATATCATCGAGGTTCGCGAATTCAGCGAGCATTTCTAACCAACGGACCTCAACGATGATGCGAAATTTAATTAGGCCATATTCACTAAAAATGGCGCGCACCGGATTCATTTTTTCTTGGTAACGTCCATCCAGTGGAGAGATGGCCATTAGGCCAGCGTGTTTCATAAAAACTCCTAATTTATTTTTCTATGCCATCCCCATCGCGTAAGGTCAGGCAGGCTGCTAATTTCTCTATACGTCTATAATACCACCACCGAGGCAAATATCACCCTGATAAAAGACGACGGATTGCCCCGGTGTCACGGCGCGTTGTGGCTCATTAAATTGGACGAGGCAGCTCGTGCCACTCAATGACTCAATCCGGCAGGCCTGATCACTCTGACGGTAGCGCGTTTTGGCGGCAAGTGCTATTCCTTGCGGTGGTGCACCATTGATCCAATGTAGCGACGCTTTGAGAGTTTGCTTCAATAAGGCCGGGTGATCGATGCCTTGCACGACAATTAACACGTTACGGACAAGGTCTTTTTCAGCGACATACCAGGGCAGTTCAGCTTTATCCTTGCGCCCGCCGATTTGTAAACCCTGGCGCTGGCCTATGGTATAAAACATCAAGCCATCGTGTGTGCCAATCACTTCACCTTCAAGGGTTTCGATCTTGCCGGGTTTTGCGGGTAAATAGTCATTCAGAAAGGTTTTAAATTTACGTTCACCGATAAAGCAAATACCAGTACTGTCTTTTTTATTGTGATTTTCAAATCCTTGTTCTTTGGCGATTTCTCGCACGATGGGTTTGGGTAAATCACCAACGGGGAAAAGGCTTTGGGAAAGTTGATCACTGCTTAATGCATGCAGAAAATAACTTTGGTCTTTTTGGTCATCGAGGCCTTTTAAAAGTTGTGTTTCAGCCTTGTGTTGACTGATGCGGGCATAATGACCAGTCGCAATAAAATCGGCACCGCGCTGCCTGGCGTAATCGAGAAAGGCAGCGAATTTAATTTCTTTATTGCAGAGTATATCTGGGTTAGGTGTGCGGCCAGCGCGGTATTCATCGAGAAAATGCGCAAAGACCCGCTCCCAGTATTCATTGGCAAAATTGACCATATGCAGGTCAATGTGAAGCCGTTCCGCCACCGATTCGGCATCGGCCATATCAAGTGCTGCCGGGCAGTAGTTATCCCTATCATCCCCCTCCCAGTTTTTCATGAAAACACCTTCGACATGGTGCCCGGCTTTTTTTAATAAATAAGCCGCGACCGACGAATCAACCCCGCCAGACATGCCAACGATAATGTGTTTTTTGCTTGAAATACGCATAAGGCCTGCGATTATACCGGAAGCGGATTAATTAATCTTAATTCTATTGTCCGAGATCTTTCCCCCTGCTATATTCCCTCTAATTTTTTTAGTAGAAAAAAGGAATTAGCGATCATGGCTTATCAACACATCGGCGTCCCGGCAACTGGCGAAAAAATAACTGTTAACAAAGACTTTACGTTAAAAGTACCCAATAACCCTATTATTCCATTCATAGAAGGCGATGGCATTGGTGTTGATATTACCCCTGTCATGAAGCGCGTGGTGGATGCTGCAGTGCGAAAGGCTTACGGCGGCAAGCGTGGAATTCAGTGGATGGAAATTTACGCCGGTGAAAAAGCGACCAAGCTTTATGATAAAGAGACGTGGCTTCCCAAAGAAACCATGGATGCCATGCGTGAATTTGTCGTGGCGATCAAAGGTCCCCTCACAACGCCTATTGGTGGCGGTATTCGCTCACTCAATGTCGCCTTGCGACAAGAACTTGATCTTTACGTGTGCTTGCGTCCTGTGCGTTATTTCAAAGGTGTCCCAAGCCCGGTTAAAGAACCTTGGCACACGAATATGGTGATTTTCCGCGAAAATTCTGAAGATATATACGCTGGTATTGAATGGGCGGCCGATAGCGTGGAAGCAAAGAAAGTCATTTCATTTTTAGAAACTGAAATGAAAGTGAAGAAGATTCGCTTCCCGCAACATTGCGGTATTGGTATTAAACCGGTTTCGAAAGAAGGTACGTCACGTTTAGTAAAACAAGCGATTGAATACGCGATTGAAAATGAGCGCGATTCAGTGACGCTGGTCCATAAGGGCAACATCATGAAATTCACGGAGGGCGGCTTTCGTGATTGGGGATATGACGTGGCTAAAACCCAATTCGGCGCAACGCTTTTGAGCGGCGGCCCATGGATGACCATGAAAAGCCCTAAAAATGGCAAAGAAATCATTATTAAAGATGTGATTGCGGATGCTTTCCTTCAACAAATTCTCTTAAGGCCGGCTGAATATAGTGTCATCGCAACGCTTAACTTAAATGGTGATTACATATCCGACGCCCTTGCTGCGCAAGTCGGCGGCATTGGGATTGCACCGGGAGCTAATATTGGCGATGGCGTCGCTCTTTTTGAAGCAACCCATGGTACGGCGCCCAAATATGCAGGCCAGGACAAGGTGAACCCTGGGTCGCTCATTTTGTCGGCTGAAATGATGCTGCGTCATTTGGGCTGGATGGAAGCGGCTGATTTGATTATCAAGGGCATGGATGGCGCTATTCAAGCAAAAACAGTCACTTACGACTTTGCCCGCTTGATGGGTGATGCTAAAGAAGTCAGCTCGTCGGCCTTTGGTGAAGCGATGATCAAGGCGATGTAGGTTTTCCACATTAGAGCGAATTTCATCACACTGCTTGTGGCTTAAGGACTTGTGTGCATAAGCTGTTGTAGCCCGGGTCAGCGCATCGCGCGTAACCCGGGGTGGGGAGTAATACACGTGGCCGACCCCCGTATTTCGCTCTGCTCAATACGACTACCATCCTGATTAAAATATATACAACCCAGCAAATTCGTGTATAATCTTGAGCATATTATTTTCGCGACCAACCCTGTAATTATAGACGGTATTTCCGCTTTTTGGGGAATTCAAAAATATATTTTTTTAGACAGGAAAAACCGGCCGCTATCGACTATACAGAAGGTAAGAGAAATGAAATATGAGGTAAATCAAGAAAGAGCATGCTACCTAGGGTTAGTCGTTGGTGATGGTGAACCGTCACTTTATCAGGTAGTAGTGCATAACGATGATTTCACGCCAATGGAGTTTGTAGTCGAAGTGCTTGAGACGTTTTTTTACATGGAGAGAGGTAAGGCGATTGAAGTGATGTTAAATGCGCATGTGAATGGTAACGCAACATGCGGTTGTTACACGAAAGAAGTAGCAGAAACAAAAATAATAAAAATCACTGAACACGCAACAACGAGAGAGCATCCATTAGTTTTCAGTATGGAGCTAATGTGATGAGGCGAGGAGGGTTCTATCATGTTAGACAAAGAACTGGAGTACACATTAAACGTCGCGTTTAAGGAAGCTCGGTCTAAACGGCATGAGTTCGTCACCGTTGAACATCTCTTATTATCATTGCTCGATAACACCTCGGCTTTGGAAGTATTAAAAGCTTGCGGTGCGAACATTGGTCGTCTTCGTAATAATTTAACAGAATTTATTGATCGCACAACGCCTATCGTTCCACTCAATATTCACGATAGAGATACTCAACCGACGCTTGGTTTTCAACGTGTTATACAGCGTTCCGTTTTTCAAGTGCAATCTGCGGGCAAAACAGAAGTATCCGGTGCAAACATTCTTGCTGCTATCTTCAGCGAGCAGGAAAGTCAAAGCGTTTATTTCTTGCGACAAGAAAATATTAGTCGGCTAGATATTATTAATTACATTTCACACGGTGTTGCTAAATCTAAAACACCACCTGGTAGTGGCGAACAGCCTTCATTCAGTGGCGGATTGACCGAAGAAGGTGAGCCCATGCAAGATGAAGGCAGCAGCCCACTGGAATTATTTACCACGAATCTTAATGTGCGTGCCAATATGGGACTCATTGATCCCCTGATAGGACGTGAAGCCGAGATTGAGCGCACTATACAAGTATTATGCCGTCGCCGCAAAAATAATCCATTATTGGTTGGTGAAGCAGGTGTCGGTAAAACAGCTATTGCTGAAGGTTTGGCACGTTTAATTATTGATAAAAAAGTACCGATGATTTTGCATGACGCGGTCATTTATTCGCTTGATTTAGGTAGTTTACTTGCAGGCACCAAATATCGCGGTGATTTTGAAAAACGTTTAAAGAGCGTGTTGCATCAATTAAAAGAAAGAAAGGGTGCGATTTTATTCATTGATGAAATACATACGATTATTGGTGCAGGCGCTGCATCTGGTGGTTTAATGGATGTATCAAACTTGATTAAACCTTTGTTAGCATCCGGTGAACTCACGTGTATTGGTTCAACCACGTATAAAGAATATCGCAGCGTTTTTGAAAAAGATCATGCGCTTGATAGACGCTTCCAGAAAATTGATGTTAAAGAACCGAGCATCGAACAAACAATAGATATTTTAAAAGGATTGCGTAATCGCTTTGAAGCACACCATCATATTCAATACACAGATGAATCACTTGAAGCGGCAGCGCGTTTATCCGCGCGTTATATCAGCGACAGACATTTACCTGATAAGGCTATCGATTTAGTTGATGAAGTCGGTGCTTATCAATATCTCCTGGAAGAATCAAAACGTAAAAAAGTAATTGAAGTCATTGATATTGAAAAAATAGTCGCTAAAATTGCTCGAATTCCAGAACATCATGTGTCTCAATCCGATCGTGAAGTGTTAAAACATTTAGTACGCGATCTGAGGATGGTTATTTTCGGTCAGGATAATGCAATTGAAACCTTGGGTGCCGCGGTAAAATTAGCGCGCTCCGGTTTGCGTGATCCGAGTAAACCGATTGGTTCCTTCTTATTTGTCGGCCCAACAGGGGTTGGTAAAACTGAAGTTACCAAACAATTGGCGGTTGTTTTAGGGGTTGAATTAATTCGCTTTGATATGTCCGAATATATGGAACGACATTCTGTTTCACGTTTGATTGGCGCACCGCCGGGATACGTCGGTTACGATGAAGGCGGTTTATTGACAGAAGCGGTGAATAAAGCACCTCATTCTATTATCTTGCTCGATGAAATTGAAAAAGCACATCCCGATATATACAACTTGTTATTGCAAATTATGGATCACGGTATGTTAACGGACATGAATGGTCGTAAAACCGATTTCAAACACACCATTCTCATTATGACATCGAATGCAGGTGCTGAAATGTTAGATCGCGTGAATATTGGCTTTACGCAACAAGATGCGGCGAGTGATGTAATGACCGCTGTGCATCATATCTTTACACCGGAGTTTCGTAATCGTCTTGATGCGGTCATTCAATTTAATGCGCTTGATCATAAAACGGTGTTATCTGTTGTTAATAAATTTATTGCTGAACTCGAAGGTCAATTGGCATTACGTAACGTGATATTAGAAATTGATGATGAGGCAAGGACCTGGCTTGCGAAGCATGGTTATGATAGGAAAATGGGCGCACGACCGATGGCGCGACTTATACAAGAGCAAATCAAAAAGCCATTGGTGGATGAGTTGTTGTTCGGCCAGCTCAGGAATGGCGGACATGTTCGAGTCACGATGGTCAAAGGTAAACTCAAATTCTTAATTGAAGACACTTCTGATGCAGTCACTGTCGTCAATTAAGTTCAGTTGTTGTGTGAGAGTGTGAGTAGAAGAAAGTGTGTGTAGTTAGTGTGTGTGAAAATAGGGCTTTTTGCAGTAAAAACCCTCCCGTGCAAAAAGCCTTTTTTTTGTAAGTATAAATTACTCTGCTTGGGCTTTGGGTTTTGGACCACCTTCTTTATGACGGAAGGTAATACGTCCCTTGCTAAGATCGTACGGTGTCATTTCGATGGTGACTTTGTCGCCTTTTAAAATTCGAATATAGTTTTTGCGCATCTTGCCGGAAATATGGGCCAAAATGATATGACCGTTATCTAGCTGAACGCGAAACATGGTATTCGGTAAGGTATCTATAACGGTACCTTCCATTTCTATCTGTTCTTCTTTTGCCATTTCTTCCCATCTCTACAGGCTAGTTAATAAATGAGCGGCCGCATTCAAAGCGGCTGCATTTCTCGAGCGATGATTATATCGCAAACCCTATCGCCATGCGAGCGGTCTTCTGGTCTCAAGCGTGGCTTCCCCCTTCGAGACGGCGCAAAGAGCGCGCCTCTGAATGCGAACGGCCAGTTAATGAGCATATTTAAAACCCGTTCGTGCTGAGGAGGCGCGTTTTTTGCGCCGTCTCGAAGCATGAACGGGCAATTTTAAATTTTGTCGTGTACAGAGGACAAAGCTATCGAATTGCATATTTTTTCACCAGAAACCCGCCTGATTTAAGTTTTTCCTAAGCTT
>MGYG01000075.1:16149-33811 GCA_001801635.1 Gammaproteobacteria bacterium RIFCSPHIGHO2_12_FULL_43_28 | reverse complement strand
CTGGATGCCAGCTAAAAGCACGCTGGCATGACACAATTTGACGAATGTTCTCTAAAAAAGATATTTATAAACGAGGTGAGTGATGTCAGGTAGAAAAAATGATCCAAATAGAAATCCTAATCCACCTAATCTAAATGAAGAAATAAAAAAACCAAATAAAAAGAAAAAGGCTGAATTGATAAATGCTCAAAATCAGCCACAAAACAATAGTGATCCTTTTCCTTTCCTTGAGCTGCCGCTTGATTTGCTCAAGCAATCAGTGCATGTGAATAAAAAAGGCGAAGTGATTGTACTGCCTACCAGCAACATTAGTCACTATCTGACGTATAACGATATTCGAAGCCTGACCTGCGTCAGTAAAAACCCGAATTCAATTTTTAAGAATGAAAGGCAGGCAGAAAAAGAAGTTATCAAAAAATTCCTCACCCACGTTGTCCGCGGTGAAAAAGCACAAGCGGAAGAAATGATTAAGCGTGATCCACGCTTGTTATTAGAAAAAATCAAGGTAAAAGATGAAGCCGGCCGCACGATTTATGGCACAGCCTACCAAATCGCTTTAGGTGCAAAAGACGTGAGCCCATATCCGGATCAATTTGAAGAAATGGCGGAAATGATAGAGCGCTATTTGCTGCAATTACCAAACGGCGAAGAAGAAAGAAATAAGCAATACAACGAGCAATTCCCGGAAGGATTTGAAAAGCAAGAAGAAGCACGAAGAATGAGTGATTCTCTTGCGCTTAATAAAGTATTTGCCGCGATTAAAAAGGATAAAACAACTGATCTTGCAGAAGCCAATAAGGCGGTAGCGGAATTTCAAAACTATCTCGAAAATCAGGTAAAAGGTGTCATCACCACAGGTTATCATTTTAATGAAGCGCTCTTTCAAGAGGCGCTGAAATTATATGATGAACACTACAACGATTTCGGTGGATATTACGGTGACAAGAATAGATTATCGGCCATCAAGTTAATAGGTTTTATTGAACGCTTTTTCCCCGTGAACTTGGCACAAGCGGCGCGCGATCTTTTTCGCAAAGTGGTAGATGAAAAGAAAGCGTTGTCGCGCAGCAAATTGCTGGATGATAAAAAGACTTCATTTTTTGATTCTAATCTTGTTGCGACTCATTATGTTTATAGTTATGAGGTTCATACCTATGTGCCATTTTTGGCTGGTGTGCATCGGTGCGTCGCCGAGGCCTTGGCTTTTCATAACGTTGTGTCAAGCAAAAACAACAACCTTATCAAGCTGCAAAGTATCGTTACTAAAAGAGAACCAAGGAAAGATCCATCAATTTGTCTGATTCAGTAAGATGTTTCTCTGTACACGACAAAATTTAAAATTGCCCGTTCATGCTTCGAGACGGCGCAAAAAGCGCGCTCGTGCATCCTGAGCTTGTCGAAGGACTCAGCACGAACGGGTTCTAAATCTGCCCATTAACTGGCCGTTCGCCCTGAGGAGGCGCGCTTTTTGCGCCGTCTCGAAGGGTGAATGGCTAGTATGTATTTTTTGTCATGTACAGAGAAGATGTTTACGGAGCAGCCTTGCCGCGTAATCAGCATGGCTTTTCTCCCAGCAGTTGTCAATGAACCATCGCAAGATGTCGCTATAATGCCAAACGGTTGTTGTTAATGCCCACCACGAGCAAAAGCGAGATAAATCTTTGCCTGAAAATGCTATCGTAAACAAGATAGCGTGATAAGAATCATATCTGCTAGGAAGGCAACAAAGAAAGAATCATCTCAATAAGTTGATAACTTAACGTAAGTGTTCGGGCAATTTTAAATTTTGTCGTGTAGAGAGACGTAATATTTAATTTAGAGAGTGCATCATCCAGGAGAACATTCATCAAACTGTGTCATGCCAGCGTGTTTTTAGCTGGCATGACACGGTCCCATAAACCCTCTCTCATCCAGCGGTTTTAATAAATCCCGCTATAGAATGCTGACCTAGCTGGTTTAAATATTTGTCTGCATCAAGTGCCGCCATGCAACCAAGGCCGGCGGCGGTAATCGCCTGGCGATAGACCGGATCTGACACATCGCCGGCGGCAAAGACCCCTGGGATAGTGGTGGCGGTTACCCCTGGGCCCGTGCCGCTTTTGATTTTCAAGTAACCCGTTTCATCCATATCAAGTTGTCCGGCAAAGACGCCTGTATTGGGCTGATGGCCAATCGCGATAAAGACACCGGTTGCATCCAAGAGGCTGGTTTCGCCCGTTTTGCTATTTTTGAGGCGCACGCCGGTTACCCCTTCTGCATCACCCACAATTTCATCGATGATGCTATCCCACAGGATAGCTATTTTGCCGGTGGATTCTACTTTTTCCATGAGATGTTGCGTTAGCATTTTCTCGGCCCTTAATTCATCACGGCGATGAATGAGGGTCACATGGCTTGCGATATTGGCGAGATAAAGCGTTTCTTCAACCGCGGTATTGCCTCCGCCAACGACAACGACTTTTTGGTTCCGATAAAAAAAGCCATCACAGGTCGCGCACGCAGACACGCCTTTCCCTTTGAATTTTTCTTCAGACGGCAATCCTAAATATTTGGCACTTGCGCCGGTGGCGATGATCAGCGCATCACAGGTGTAAGTGGTTTGGCCTTTTAAGACAAAGGGTTTTTGCGATAAGTCTGCTTCGGTGATTTCGTCAAAGACGACTTTCGTCTTGAAGCGCTCCGCTTGTTCTTTCATGGTTTCCATGAGTTCTGGCCCTTGTAAACCTTCTTTGCCACCGGGCCAGTTATCAACGTCGGTGGTAAGTGATAATTGTCCCCCTGGCGTTAAACCACTAATGACCACGGGGTTTAAATTGGCACGTGCCGTATAGACAGCGGCTGTCCAGCCAGCGGGGCCGGATCCTAAAATAATTAATCGGTGATGTTCTTTAGTTGTCATGATTTGCTCTATTTCTCATTATAGTGAAGGTGTTATATTCTATATTCTACGATAGGGGTAAATATAGCGTGATGCTGGAGGAGAAGGAAGGGAGGTAAGGTGAAAAATCGATTCATGGATAGAAAACGTAAGCCACTTTCAGAGCAAATGCGTCATCGCGTGCACGAGGTTTTTTTTCTCATCACAGCAGCTTTCGCCGTGTTTTTATTTATTTCGCTACTCAGTTATCATGCAAGCGATCCAGGTTGGTCAACGACGGGCCTTGGGACCGAAGTCGCCAATTGGGGCGGGCGCGTTGGTGCGTGGTTTTCTGATATTTTGCTCTCACTTTTTGGGATCGTTGCTTATCTTTTTCCGTTGCTGATTATTCTGTCGAGCTGGGTGGGTATCAAGGAAGAGCGTGCAGCTACGCAGAAAAAATCGCATGAATTTTCCCTTAAGTTCCTTGGGTTCTTTTTTTTGATGGCGAGTACTTGTGCGCTGGTTAGTTTTTATATTCATCCGCACGCGCTGCTGCCGACGAATGCAGGTGGCATTTTAGGCGATCTGCTGGGACATAGTCTCACACGCTTATTTAATCAAACCGGTAGTACCCTGGTGCTTGTCACGTTTTTTCTTTGCGGTATTACCTTTATGACGGGATTTTCCTGGCTCACGCTGGCTGAAAAACTGGGCGAGATAACGCAAAAAACTGCTCAATACCTCTATCAGTTTTGCAAACAAAGCATTGCTAAATTAAAACGACCCAAACCAGAAACAGAAGCCGCAAAGCTAAAGCAGAGAGAGCACAGCGAACAAATGGAATTGACCTTAGCTGAGCGGCCATTACCGCCCGCCCCTAAACCTGTCTTGATTGTGCGTAAAGAGCCGCGTGAAAAAAAGAAATTTGAAGTTGACCCAAGTATCAAACTCGAGCCCGGTACCTTGCCGCCGTTTTCGTTATTAAATCCCCCTTCACCGAATGCAGATAAAGCCTTTAATCAAATCACCTTTGAAGAATTATCAACACTCGTCGAGCAGCGCTTAGCGGATTTTGGCGTCGAAGTAAAAGTGACAGCGGTTCACCCAGGCCCTGTGATTACCCGATTTGAACTGGAACTTGCACCCGGCATTAAAGTCAGCAAAATTACAGGGCTTGCTAAAGATATTGCCCGTTCATTATCGGCCGTGAGTGTGCGTATTGTTGAAGTCATTCCCGGGAAATCTGTCATTGGTCTTGAAATTCCCAATGAAAATCGGGAAGTGGTTTCTTTGCGTGATGTGTTTGAATCACAACGCTACGCACAATCACGCTCACCGCTTAGTCTTGTGCTCGGTAAAGATATATCAGGCAATCCCGTTGTCGTTGATTTAACAAAAATGCCGCATTTACTTGTTGCGGGCACGACCGGTTCTGGTAAATCTGTGAGCTTAAATGCAATGCTCTTGAGTATTTTATTTAAATCAACCCCCGAGCAAGTTCGTCTTATTTTGATTGATCCCAAAATGCTTGAACTCTCGGTTTACGATGGTATTCCGCATCTTTTAACGCCCGTCATTACCGACATGAAAGATGCATCCAATGCTCTACGCTGGTGTGTGGCTGAAATGGATAGACGTTATCGTTTGATGGCTTCTTTAGGGGTGAGAAGTTTAACGAATTACAATCAAAAAGTATCAGAAGCGATCAAGCTTGGCCAACCGATTCCCATGCCAGCACCACTCGTGGTGGATGAAGCCTCTGCAAAAGCGCATCTTGAACCGCTACCATTAATTGTCGTGATTGCCGATGAATTGGCAGACATGATGATGGTAGTCGGTAAAAAAGTAGAAGAATTAATTGCGCGTATTGCACAAAAAGCGCGTGCGGCAGGCATTCATTTAATTCTCGCTACCCAACGGCCTTCAGTGGATGTAATTACAGGGTTAATTAAGGCGAATATTCCAACACGGGTGGCGTTTCAAGTATCCTCCCGTATCGATTCGCGTACTATCCTTGATCAACAGGGCGCGGAACAATTACTTGGACACGGTGATATGCTGTATTTGCCGCCAGGCGCCGGGGTGCCGGTGCGTATACACGGTGCGTATGTGGCAGATGAAGAAGTGCATCGCGCAGTGGCCGCCTGGCGCTCAGTAGGGCAGCCCACGTACCTTGAAGAAGTCACTGATGAGGCGGCAGGGTCTAACGGGGCCGCAGGTGAGGGTGCTGGCACAGGTGAGCAAGATCCGCTCTATGACGATGCCGTGCGCATTGTGACGGAGAGTCGTAAGGCTTCAATCTCCTTGGTGCAGCGGCGCTTAAGAATCGGGTATAATCGCGCAGCGCGCATGATGGAAGAAATGGAACTCGCGGGGTTAGTGAGTTCGATGGACCATAGCGGTACACGTGAAGTGTTGGCGGCCGCACCACCTTGCGATTGATGAGGAACCAAGCATGTTTAAAAAAGCATTTTCAACTTATGTTGTGGCAATATTTGCTGTTTTGTTCGTTAACACCGTGCAGGCAACGCCCGCAGCGGATGATTTGGCTAAGCGTTTAAATGCAGTCAGCAGTATGCAAGCGCAATTCGTTCAAACGGTGAAGGATAATCGCGGTAAGTTAATACAGCGGTCCTCCGGACAGATGGCGATTCTGCGTCCGGGTAAATTTCGCTGGGACATGAAAAAGCCAGTACCGCAATTAATTATCGCCAATAATGAGCGCTTATATATTTACGATCCTGACCTTTTACAAGTCACGATCCGGCCGTTTAAAGCAACGGAAGGCGAAGCACCCGCCTTGTTGTTAAGCCGTCATATGACTGATTTAGATAAAGACTTTACCATTAAAATATTGCCTGCCGCCGCGGGACTGAGTTGGTATGAACTGCTGTCCAAACAAAAGGACGGTACGTTTGCCAATATTCAAATTGGATTTAAAAATAATGAAATTCGTGAAATGCACCTTGAAGATAGTTTGGGACAAAAGACGCATATTCAATTTCAGCGCGTTAAAACAAATATTAATTTGCCGGCATCATTATTTGTGTATCAGCGATCGGCAGGTGTGGATGTGATCGATGAAACAAGAAAGCGATAAGCGCAACACGGCGGCTTATCAGCCGCTCGCAACACGCATGCGACCACAGTCGCTGCAAGAATATAGCGGCCAAGCACATCTCTTAGCGGAAGGCAAGCCTCTACGGCGCGCTATCTTGCAGGGCGTGTTGCACTCCATGATTTTATGGGGGCCGCCAGGTACCGGTAAAACAACGCTTGCAGAGCTCATGGCTGCGAAAGCAAATGCGCATTTCGAGCGATTATCCGCGATATCATCAGGTGTTAAAGATATTCGTCGCTTGGTCGATGAAGCAAAAGCCATGCGAGCAAATGAAAATCGTGCCACGATTTTATTTGTAGATGAAGTCCATCGATTCAATAAGGCGCAGCAAGATGTGTTTTTGCCGTTTGTGGAAGATGGTACGTTTATTTTAATTGGTGCTACCACTGAAAATCCCTCATTTGAATTAAATAGCGCCTTATTATCGCGTGCGCGTGTTTATGTATTAAAGCGTTTGGATGAAGCGGTGTTGTTAGAAATTATTGAAGCAGCATTGAGTAATAAAGAACGTGGATTGGGTCAGCTTGCGATTGAGTTTCCGCTTCCACTTCGAAGAATCTTAGTTACCGCTGCTGATGGTGATGCGCGACAAGCTTTAAACTTACTTGAGATTGTTGCTGATATGGCGCAAGCGAAAGAAGATAAATTGCTTGTCACCGAAGCACTATTAGCAGAAGTATTGCAAGTGAGCTTGCGCCGCTTTGATAAAAATGGCGAAGCATTTTACGATCAAATTTCAGCATTGCATAAAGCAGTAAGAGGATCATCACCAGATGCCGCCTTGTATTGGTTATGCCGAATGTTTGATGGTGGTTGTGATCCGCGTTACCTTGCGCGCCGCGTTATTCGAATGGCGTGCGAAGACATTGGACTTGCTGATCCGCGTGCATTGCAGCTTGCTTTAAATGCAGCCGATGTCTATGAGCGTTTAGGGTCACCCGAAGGTGAGTTGGCGATTGCAGAAGCGGTTATTTATCTTGCGACAACGAGTAAAAGTAATGCGGTCTATACGGCTTTCGGTGCTGCGATGCGAGCAGCGCAGCAATCAGGTTCATTGGAAGTACCGCTTCATTTGCGTAATGCACCAACCAAACTGATGAAAGAATTAGGTTATGCTAAACATTATCGCTACGCGCATGATGAAGTGAATGCGTACGCGGCAGGTGAAAATTATTTTCCAGAAAAATTAAAAGATCACGCTTATTATCAACCCACCGCGCGCGGACTTGAGACAAAAATCGCCGAGCGCTTGAATTATTTACGTGAGTTGGATAAGAAGGCGGGAAGTGCCTAACCTCTAGTACTAGATTCCCTCATCACCTCAATCACACACGGTAATTGCTTAATGCGTTGTAATAGCGTTTCTAAATGCGCGATATCATTAAGCTGTACGGTCGCGATAATGAAAATACGTTCCTGTTTTTTGTTATAACTCGATTGAAAGTGTAGTAGATCAACTTTTTCATTGGCTAATAGCGCAGTGATATCATTGAGAGTGCTCTTTTCATCTTGTGCAATGATTTTAATATCGGTGCTGAAGGACTTGGTTGTCTGGCTGTCCCAATTTAAATCCATTAAACGATCGGTATTGGTGAATTGATTTATATTGCGGCAATTTTCCTTGTGAATGGAGATGCCGCGGCCCTGTGTAATGTAACCAATTATCTTATCACCTGGAATAGGTTTACAACATTTTGCAAAGCGCATTAGCATGTCATTTTTATCAAGAATAGCCCCACGCCTTTCAGACGGTGCGCTTTTAATGAGGGGTATTTCAGGAGTGTTTGTTTTCTTTAGTGCATTTGGCTGTATCACATGAATGATTTGACCTATACGTATATTGCCTCGCCCAATTGATGCGAATAATGCTTCTTCATTTTTTTGCTGAAGCTGCTTTGCTAGCACGCTATATGAAATTGGTTTCGTGATTCCAAGTCGTCCTAATTCACGTTCAAGTAATTGTTTGCCTTCGGTGATATCATCCGCGAGCGCTTGCTGTTTAAACCAATGCTTGATTTTGCTGCGCGCTCTCGCTGTTTTAATATAACCGGATTCGGCACTGAGCCAATCACGACTGGGTGTGCCATGTGTTGCCGTAATAATGTCAACGCAATCACCAGTACAGAGCGCGTAGCTTAGCGGCACAATTTGCTTATTTACTTTTGCACCGCGACAGCGATTCCCTAATTCACTATGAATGTGATAAGCAAAATCTAAAGGCGTTGCACCTTGCGGTAAATCAATGATATCGCCTGCGGGAGAGACGACGTAAACCCGCTCTTGCAAAGTATGCTGAATCAGTTGCGCTTCAGGGGAGGTTGCAATTTCTTTGTGCCAATCAAATAATTGTCTGAGGTAGGTTACTTTCGTTGTCTCGTTGATGGTGGTCGTGTTTTTTTCTTTATAAGCCCAATGCGCCGCAATACCCCGCTCTGCTTCTTCATGCATGGCGAAAGTGCGAATCTGGATTTCAAAATATTTACCCTGTTCATCAATCACCGCGGTATGAATGGAGCGATAACCATTGGGTTTTGGATTTGCGATATAATCATCAAACTCTTTGATAATAGGCTGCCAAATACTATGAACGACGCTCAAAGCGGTATAACAATCCTTAATATCAGGTACGAGAATTCGTAACGCGCTCTGATCGTAAATTTCGCGATAATCTACTTGCTTGTTGCGTGCTTTTAGATAGATGCTGTAAATGTGTTTCGCGCGTCCGGTGATTTCTGCTGTCAGGTTTTCAGCTTTTAATTTCTCGTCTAAAAAGGAAATTAAATACTGAATTCGCTTTTCGCGATCGATGCGGCGTTCAGCAAGAAATTGTGCGATGGTCTTGTAGGTTTCCGGATCGATATAGCTAAACGCAATATCTTCCAATTCCCATTTGAGTTGCCCTATGCCAAGTCGATTAGCAAGCGGAGCGTAAATATCGAGAATTTCTTCGGCAAAGCGTTTTCGTTCCTCAAATGGAATAGCTTTAATCTCTCTTAATACGCAAAGTCGCTCGGCAAGTTTTAGTATCACCACACGTAAATCAGATGCCATGGCTAATAATAACTTGCGTATTTTGTCCGACTGTATTTGTTTGCGTGCTTCTTGTCCTCGTCGTAGTGTAGAAATGATAGCTGTTTGCTGAACACCCGAGACAAGTTTTGCAATCGTTTGATCCAAATGGACATGAGCCAGTGTATTTTGCTGGTTGATAGCTGGTGGAATTACGCATAAGATGGCTGCCGCCGCTGATTCTTGGTCAAGGCCCAGGTCTACTATAATTTCAGCAGCTGCAAGTCCTTGCTCAAGATGGGACTGGCCGTAAAAAGTAGTAAGCCCTTGAGATAATTTTTGTGCGATTGCACATGCTTTGCTCAGTAGAGTGATATCCGCCAGATGATACGCATTCTGCATTTTATCAAGCCATGCGTTGATATCAATGTTCCCATCGGGCAATCGATGTATTTTTGTGTTGAATTTGCTCATTACTTATCTCATTGGATGTATCTTGCAACGAAATAATAACATAGGTTGACCTCGAGTATAGTGTGTTTATTGAACAGAATACTACTTAGGCATGCTCCCTAAGATAACCTTAAGAATTAAACAGTATCGTTTTTATATGGCTCAATATTATTAAGTTTATGACGGAGGGGGTAATGATGATAAAAGTATGTGAAATTATCCAGCCGTTAATTGCGCCGATAAGTAATCTTACCGAAGAGATTGCTTGTCATAATATTCTCTTGCAGGTCGAATCGAAAATCTCACAAGCGAAAACCCTTTCCTTATTGACAGGGCAACAGTATTCAAATGATGAGGCAACTGTTTCACGCCTCAAAGTTTTTACTGATTATCTGTCTGATCGTTGGTTGAGGATAGTAAAAACCGATGCAATCTATTTTCATAATCCACGCACGAAGTCAAATCGCGCTTGTCTATTATTGGCTGACGCCATTGCAAGAATACTCAAGGTTTCGATTTATGAATTGATTATGCCGACGGTCACGGCGTATGGTCCTATCCTAACGCGAAAGCAATTTGACAACTACAATCTACATGAACTTATTTTATCGGATGAAAATATTCCGATAGAAATTGAGGCTTGTCTTAATGCCGCTGCAGAAAAGAAAACCACCAGTTTATACCATACATGTAAGCGTGCAAGTGAATCAATGCTGCAAATTCGAGTGAGCAAGGAAGGCGAGAATATGGATCCTTTGCGCCTCAATGATGAGGAGGCCAATAGAGTAATCAATCATTCATTTATTACCAGGAAGTATTACAAACTCATTGGTTATATTGAAAACCTGAATAATAATAAAAATGTGTCTACTGTATTTTCCCCCGCTCTCGCGACGAATTTGAATGAAGCGATTGCATCCTTTGTATTATCAACTCCTCAATTATTATCCGTCACAAAAGAAGCATTTACAGAAATGCTCATGCAGGTTAAAGAGCAACTACATGAAGCGCTCGGTGAAGATGAATATGAATTAAATGTCTCTTATAGAGATGCTGGCGATAAGCGTTTATTGAGCCATATTTTAACGGGCATTAAATCCTTGCACGATCTTGCGTACTTATTAAGGGAACACTTTGATGATAAGTCGCAATGGAAGGAATTTATGAGTTATTTCGACGACGATCGTTTAGAGAAACTTGTTTTGCATAATGATCTTTTGGATGCTGTTATTAAAAATAAAGCGCATTATATTCAAAAAAATGCTTCCCATAATAAGGCTGTTTTATTTTGTCTGGTTGAAGTGTATAAGCGTGCACGCGAAAAAGAGGGTGAACACACATCGACGTTAGGTGGTTTTTTTGGTGGTCATGGCAAACAAGAAAAATTATTGGCAGCGAACGTTTTGCAGAAGTTTTTTGAAAGTGATGCGCCCTTGAATGGAACGTCGCTAGAGCAATATATTAGCAAGGTCGCCAAAGAAAGGAATAAGCCGCAGTTGCATAATATTATTTTTGATTACGGCATCAAGACTAACAGTAATCTTGCAGATATTGCATTGCAAGCCGATCGCGTGAATGACCCAGCATTTTATAAGCAGGAAGAAAAGCAAGCCTCTCATTGGGGATTGCTTAATTGGAAATAATGGTTTGAATGACACCCCAAACAATGGCGGCAACACAGCCTGAAGCGGGAATGGTTAAAATCCACGCCCAGACAATATCTTTTGCAACGCCCCAGCGTACCGCGGAAAATCCATTTAATGAACCAACGCCTATGATAGCACCTGTGACGGTATGCGTGGTTGAAACGGGGATACCAAGCATGGTTGCGAGTGCGAGGGTGAAAGCACTCGCCGTATCAGAGCAAAAGCCGCTGACCGGTTTTAATTTGGTAATCCTCATCCCCATGGTTTTGACAATGCGCCAACCACCACAAAGTGTGCCTAGGGCAATGACAAAATTACAGGAGAGAACCACCCAGAATGGAATGTAAAATTGATCACCCAGCATACCAGAGGAATAGAGTAAGACGGCAATGATACCCATGGTTTTTTGTGCATCATTACTACCGTGACCCAAACTGATACAGGCGGATGATAAAAATTGAGCCTTGCGAAACCAGCCGTCAATGTGTGATGGCGTACTGTAAAAAAAGATACGCGCTGTTAACACCATTAATATCATGCCCATGAGCATGCCTAAAAGCGGTGAGATCACAATTGCTGCAACCACTTTTCCGATACCAAGCCACTTAAGAGGTTGTAAGCCTGCATGTGCAACGCTCGCACCAATTAGTCCGCCAATTAACGCATGCGAAGAGCTCGATGGTAAACCGTAATACCAAGTGAAGATATTCCAAAAGATAGCGCCCAAGAGGGCTGCAAAAATCACCGGTGTCGTGATGACGCTAGGATCGACTAAGCCGGTTCCAATGGTGGTTGCGACATGCACACCAAAAAACAAAAAGGCAATAAAGTTAAAAAAAGCCGCCCAAATCACGGCCCAGTGCGGCTTTAATACACGTGTTGAAACAATTGCCGCGATGGAATTCGCGGCATCATGGAAGCCATTTAAAAAATCAAAAAATAGCGCAAGTACTATTGAAACAATGGCAAGCGTGTAAAACGATTCCATATTATGAGTACTCGAGTACGATGCCTTTTATGATATTGGCGACATCTTGGCAGCGGTTAATGACTAATTTCGTATGAGCATAAATTTCTTTGAGTTTGAAAAAGCGTTTGAAATCTTGCTCGTCTCGAAATAATTCTTTTTCACCAGCCAATACAACACGATGTGCTCGGCTTTCAACTTGATTGATCTCATTACAATGACGAAAAATATCCGATGAATTTTTAAGCGAAGGCAGGCAGTAAATGGCTTGCTTTAAATGCCCAACTGCTTCAGCGCTTAATTTGGAGAGTTGCACCATTTCATCCGGCACGCTTTCCAACTGATAAAAAGGGAAGCGTTGCGCGATACGATTGATGAGGTCAAGCGTATCATCAATGGTACTCGTCAATTGATGAATATCATGACGGTCAAATGGCGTAATAAATGTTTTATGCAGCAGTTCAAAATTGGTGTGAGCGATCTCGTCCGCTTCTTCTTCGTGTTTTGCAATGGCATCAACGTAATATTGCTGGTTATCGAGGTTTTGCAACATCATGGAGAATTCTGTTGCGGCAAGCAACAGTTTATCCGCTGCTTGTTGGAACAGAACAAAGAACTGATCTTGACGTGGCAATAAACGTTTTAACATAGATTCAAAAGATTCCTGATTACGTTGTTTCCAATAATACAAAAGAGCAATGCCCGCGGTGAAGCTGACTGACCTCACCCCTCCCGTATTTTAAGCATGATACTTGGGAAATGCTACATCGAATTGCAATCCATGCCCATTTGATGGAGAGTTTAGCGTTATTTCAGCGTGGTGCAAGGAGGCGATTTGGCTCACGATGGCAAGCCCCAGGCCGCTACCTGGGGCTTTTGAGCCTAAAATGCGATAGAAGCGCTCAAAGACGCGTTCTCTCAACTCAAGGGGGATACCAGCACCCGTATCCGTGACTCTCAAGATGACCTGATTGTCGGTATCGACCACTGTGATATTGACAGCACCTCCTCTTGGGGTGTAGCGAATCGCATTATCGACGATATTACGGATGAGAATGCCGATGGCGGTGTCATTACCAAGGACGGTCGCGATATTGGGTGGTGGCGAAAGTTCAATTTCAATGTCTTTTTCAAGGGCATGCGGTGCGAGGAGGGCAATCATTTCAGTCGCGAGCTTGTGAAGATCAACCGGTTTCATGTCGGTCAGGGTTTCTTCTTCACCCAGCCGGCTCAAGGTCAAGAGCTGGGCGACCACGTGTGAGCTGCGATCGACGCTTTCGAGCACTTTTTGCATGGCTTTTTTGCGATCTTCTTCATTATCTGTCTTAAGCGCTACCTGTACATGGGTTTTGAGCGCCGCTAACGGGGTGCGCAGTTCGTGCGCCGCATCGGCGGCAAAACGTTTGTTGCGCTCAAAAGCGAGTTTTAAGCGGATAAATAATTGGTTGAGTTCTGCGACCAGGGGCTTAATTTCAGCGGGTATCTCTGTCAGTTGCACTGGTTCAAGAAAAGTAGAGGCCCTGCTTGAAATTTCATTCGTCACACGAATCACGGACCTTAATGCCGTGGTAATAATGAGCCACACCAAAATACCAAAGACGGGATACGTGATAAGCAAGATATTGGCATTGCTGCGGGCGATATCATCGGCAAGTTCACGGCGCAGATTGTAAAGTTCAGCAACGACAATTTTGACCTGTTCTTTTTTGTCATACGTACTATAAATGCGCCACTCTTGATTTGAAATGGTGAGATCGCTAAATCCGATGGGTGCATCTTTTAGCATGATTTTGACATCCGTTGGGGCATGCATGAGCAAACTGCCTTTATTGTCCCAAATCTGGAAGAGAAATTGCTGACCGGTAATGGGCTGCGTTTTTAAAAGGTAGTCAATAATTTCCGTACGTAACTCAGAACGGATGGTTGATTGGTGTAAAATATCAATTAGCGATGAAACCCTGACGAGCTGGCTATCCAGATAGGGTTGAATGACTTGTTCATCCAATAAATAATTACCAATGCCATTAATGGCGGCAGCGACCGTGATGCTTGCGAGCAGGCTAATTAAAAGAAAATATCTTATTGATCGAATCATTAATGATTCTCCAGCGGTTCCCGCTCGACCTTGATATTACGCGCTGGTGTCTGCTCTCGACTCATTTGGCATCTTTACTTTTTTCTACCGTATATCCAATGCCGCGCACGGTGCGAATGAAGTCCTGGCCAAAGCGTTTACGCAAGTTATGCACATGGACTTCAAGGGCATTACTGTCGACTTCCTCACCCCAGCCATAAAGTGATTGTGTGAGGTGTTCACGTGATAAGACCCGACCCGCATTTTCCAATAAAACGTGTAATAAGGCAAATTCACGTCGTGATAAATTGAGGGGTTCTTCTTTATAACTGATAGTGTGTGAGGCGGGATCAAGCGTAATATCATTATGCACCAGAAGGGGCGCTGCGCGGGAGGCGAAACGTCTTTGTAAGGCGCGCAATCTGGCGGCCAGTTCATCAAGGTCAAAGGGTTTGGTGAGATAGTCATCAGCACCGCTATCTAGGCCCTTAACGCGATCTTCGATAGACTCTCGCGCGGTCAGGATTAGTACTGGGGTGGTATCGCCGCGTTCCCGCAGGTTTTGTAAGACAGTAATGCCAGGCATCTTGGGTAGACCAAGATCAAGGACAACCAGGTCAAATTTCTCGGTGCGTAAGGCTTGGTCGGCAAGCGTGCCATCTTTTACCCAGTCAACCGCATAGCCTTCCTGGGTCAACCCTTTGCGGGTGCCTTCGCCTAGTAACTCATCATCCTCGACTAATAGTACGCGCATACTATTTTTCCCCTGATTATTAGTATAACTTTAGCTTTTTTCAAAGGGTAAGGCAAATAAGTTGAATGCGGCATGGTTAAAAGCTACTCAGTTAATATTGACTTAATCTTTGTCTGTTAATCTTGGACAGTCATTTTTAGGAGTCCTTATAATAATATAAGGATATAAATCAATTAGATACTAATCAAAATGAGAGCGCATCATGCAAAGCAAAAGACAACAAGAAACGTTGCAGATAAAAGCAAAACAGTTTAGCGAGAAGGTAAGGAACATCCTCGACGACCCAAAAGTATATGCTAAATTGTGTGAACATGTTGAGGCGATGGATAAGTCTAATAATGTAAAACAATTACATGATGAGGGGTTTCCGTTTTCATTGGTGCAATTGACGCAACCTAAAACTCAATGTACTTATTATGCATTGCTTTCACGAAAAGACAGCATTATTGGTAAAGGTCTATTTGGTTCAGCAAAGTTTTCTTATGTTTTTTCTAATGAAGCGCCGCGGCAGGGTAATCTCAGGGTCATTAAAAAGATTAAGCCCATAAAGAGAGATGATGTCAACGTGCTGCAATCCGAGGCTGCATTTACGCATAGCATATTTGGTATTTTTGGATGCGCGAATCGTTTAAATAACAAGAGAGTATCAGTGGGTTACATTGACATGCCTTTTGTAGGCGTCAATCTTGAGATATTTTTAAAAGAAAATGGCTCTATGCTGGCAACAGAAGCCCGCTTTCTTATTGTATTTAATCTAGTTAACGCGTTGGCAGACTTGCATCAAAAAGGTATCGTTCATCGTGATATAAAAATTGAGAATATAACGATCGATCCCATGACCTTTAGAGTATCCATAATCGATTATGGATTTGCTAAAGATATTAAAATGGGCCTTTCAGGTTACACATGTGGCACGCCAGCATATCTCGCGCCTGATATTGATGAAAAGATAGAAGATGAAAAAGTTGATATTTATGCTCTATCACTAGTCATTGCGCTGATTATGGGCGGTAATGTTGATCGCATCCTTATAAATAAGTTGAATATGCAAGATAAGATAAAGCAAAAATTCCCATCGATGCCCGCCCCAGAATATCATCCAGGAATTAGACAAGCGAGTTACGTGTTTGATTCGCTTTTTTCTCACTATAATCAAGCAAGCCAGGCACTAGAAACGTTAAAGCAATCATTGAGTAATATACTTAAGAAAATGTCCGCGCGACACAGCGAACGTACGCATCTTTATCAAGTTTTATTGGCCTTACATGCGGCAGAAAAAGAATATTATTCGAGCAGCACAGGAAAAGTATTAATGAGCGATGCTTTGAATTTAGCGGCGTATAATAATCAAGTTGGTGTCATAGCGTACTTACTGAAAAAAGGAGTCGATGTTAATTTTATTACGGATTCTGATTGTGCCGCATTGCATGTGGCGGCATATCGTGGTCACATTGCAGCGGTTAAATTATTATTGGCAAACGACGCTGATCCTCTGCTGCTAAATGATAAAAAGCAAACGCCGATCAGCTTGGCCAAAAGTAAGGGTCATCATAATATTATCGAATTATTGCAACAATCACAGCAGAAGCGATTACTGAGATAATTTGGTTTTTAATTCAATCGAGATGATTAATATATTTTATTGAAAATCACTATGATAATCTCATATTAAAGCGGCAATCGGTTCGCAAGCTGGTCTAATCGAGAATTACTTGAAGAACATCTCGCACAGGCGAAGGCGAACGTGGAATTATTCTAAAGGGAAGATGCAAAGATACGCCGATATCAAATGTTATTTGTGATGATGTAATAAATGCAATGGTTGAAAAAATTGCAAGACATTTGGATTAGTAATGAATGAAAGATTGTAGGGGTGCTCCGCATACAATCTTTCAATTTCCATGTGATTTACTAATTCATCGATGGTATTTGCAATGCGCCCCAATAAAATCAGTGTCACCGTCGGATTTTTTTCAAATAGACAATTCAAGACTTCGTGAATAAACGGCTGCCAGGCTTTAGCATCTTTCGCGGGTGCGCTTTCCTGTAAAACCAGTGACGCGTTTAATAATAAAAACCCATGCTGAATTAAATTAGTAAAGAAAGCATCATTCGTTTGCACAAATTGCTTTTTATCTAACGCGGCAATAGCTTCCTGGCTTTGATTGTTACTGCTTAGTTCACCTTCTGCTACTAAGAGCATTTTTAAAATATTTCTAAGTGAGGTTGCGCGATTAACTTTTTTACTTAAACCGGTTGGTGACCATAATTCTTTTACAGCAGCATCCCAAAAAGCATAACCATTGGCTGATTCACGCCGTGGGTAGGGGGATTCACCAATTAAAATGTATTGCACTTTTTCTCGTGGTAAGGAAAACGCATTAAAAAGCTTATCTGAACCGGGTAACCAATCCGTTGATTGCGTTAATACGTTTAAATAAGCAGGATCCATGCTCGCGAGTCCTTTTTGAATGCACGCATGCCAAGAGGGGTGGAGGTTAGTGAGGTCAAATGGGCAGGTTGTCATTTTTTTTGCTTCCCGGTAGTATCGAAAGTCCATTGATAAGAGTTCGCATTATGGATAAAACATTACTCGAGATACTAGCATGCCCCCTTTGCAAAGGGGATCTTCATTATGATCAAAGCAATCAGGAATTAATCTGTCGTTTCGATCGACTCGCTTTTCCTGTGATGGATGATATACCGATTATGCTTGAAGCAAAAGCAAGGCGCCTGGAGTTGGAAGAGGATAGGTGATTAGGTAGCGTTGTTATCCGA
>MGYG01000075.1:0-16135 GCA_001801635.1 Gammaproteobacteria bacterium RIFCSPHIGHO2_12_FULL_43_28 | reverse complement strand
CAGCTAAAAGCACGCTGGCATGACACAGTGCCAGCTAAAAGCACGCTGGCATGACACAGTGCCAGCTAAAAGCACGCTGGCATGACACAGTCTCATAAACACTCTCGTTCCTGCTAATCATTCCTCATCTTTATTCGGTTTGCCGCTATAAATATCTTCACCCTCTATCGTCTGACGTTTTGGTTCAGTACCATCAGCTGATTTTTTCGCAGACGGATGACGTCGATGATGTGGTTTGAAACGTCTTGGTTTGCGTGGACCTTGCGGGCGTTCTTGTGGCGCTCCACCTTCTGGCGCATTCTCACGACTTGGGAATGCTTTGACATTAGACGTCGGCGCTTCCGCTTGATAGTCATGCATGGGGCCTGGTGAAACACGTTCGACGGTATCACGACTAGTATCGTGCGTTTCACGTGGTGTTTCGCGTGGTGCTTCATGCATTGGTGTATTTTGCGGTACATCATGCGTTGTATCACGCTGCGTATCGCGTGTTCCTTCACGCGGCGCACTGGTTTTTTGGTAATCAGACGGTTGCCTGTGCGGACTTCTAGGCGCTGATGGCCGTGTATCCGTTCGCTCTGGTCTATCTTGCCGCTCTTGCGGTTTGCTGCCGCTAACCCGTGGTTCGCTTGACCTATCTCGATTTGGCTGACGATAGTTGCTATTACTATCGAATTCTCTGCTTCGATCACGTCGTCCGCGATGATGCTGACGTCCACCTTTACGGCGAGCATGAGGATTTGGTCTCCCATATTTTTTTTGCGGGAATCGTTGCGTGCTGCTATCGGTTGTCGCTGCCGGTTCTTCTTTTTGTTCAAACAGGAAATTGAAGAGCTTTTTCAGTATACCAGGCTGACCTTGTGGCGCTCTTGGCTGCGGAGCGGCGGTGATTTGCTGTTGGGTGATTGGCGTGTGCGCAGGGGTTGGCACCTCGTCAATATTGATGCTTTTAATTGCGGGCTCTTGCGATGTTTTTTGCACAGCGGTAGTTACGCTCGTCGTTGGTGCAATTTCTGGTTTGATGGCTAGCTTATAGCTTGCGAGTTTTTCATCTTGCTCGGTCAGTTCAGACGTTCGTATGCGTTGTAAATCATACTGAGGGGTGAGTAAGTGCGAACTTGGGACGACAATCACAGCGACTTCTTGTCGCTTTTCAATTTCAATAATGGACTGACGTTTTTCATTGAGGATGTAGGCTGCAATTTCAGTTGGTAAAATCGTGCGAACCTGCGCGGTATTATCTTTGATGGCTTCTTCTTCGATGAGGCGGATAATGGAAAGTGCGAGTGATTCAATACCACGAATCGTGCCCTGACCATTGCAACGAGGGCAAGTAATACGGCTTGATTCGCCAAGCGATGGACGCAAGCGTTGTCTCGACATTTCTAACAATCCAAAACGAGAAATTCGCCCAATTTGAATACGGGCGCGATCCATCGCCAATGAATTTTTCAGGCGATCTTCGACTTCGCGCTGATTGCGTATAGGCGACATATCGATAAAATCAATGACGATTAAGCCACCGATATCACGTAAACGTAATTGTCTTGCGATTTCATTGGCCGCTTCGAGGTTAGTCATTAACGCAGTTTCTTCGATATCACCGCCTTTGGTTGATTTGGCGGAGTTGATATCAATGGAAACTAAGGCTTCAGTGTGATCAATGATCACAGAGCCACCCGAGGGTAAGCGCACCTCGCGTTGGAAGGCCGATTCAATTTGGCTTTCTAATTGAAAGCGTGTGAAGAGTGGTGTGTCATCTTTGAAGTATTTGACCCGACTCACAAAATCAGGGCGAATGAGTTTTAAATGTGCGACGACATCTTCATATACTTCTTCCTGATCAATGAGGATTTCATCCACGTCTTTACGCAAATAATCGCGTAAGGCACGAATGACCGCATTACCTTCCTGGTAAATGAGGAAGGAGGCTGGGCGCGTTGCCGCCGCCTTTTGAATGGCATCCCAGGTACGTAACAGGATTTCAAGGTCCCAATGCAATTCTTCTGAAGAGCGGCCGCCGCCAGCGGTCCTCACAATCACACCCATTTCATCAGGCACTTGCAGTGTGTTTAAGAGTTGGTGTAATTCATCACGCTCATCACCATCAATGCGTCGCGACACACCGCCAGCACGTGGATTATTCGGCATTAAGACGAGATAACAGCCAGGCAGTGAAATGAACGTGGTCAAGGCCGCGCCTTTATTGCCGCGTTCTTCTTTTTCGACTTGCACAATGAGTTCTTGCCCTTCTTCCAATACGTCATGAATGGAAGGTCTTCTGCCGGTATCGTTGTAGCTTGCTTTAAACGAGGAACGGGCAACTTCTTTCAAGGGAAGAAACCCGTGACGATCTTCACCGTAATCCACAAACGCAGCCTCGAGGCTTGGCTCGATACGAGTGACTTTACCTTTGTAAATATTTGATTGTTTTTGTTCTCGCGTCGCTGATTCGATAATCAGGTCATACAAGTATTGGCCGCTAGCCAAGGCGATTCGCAACTCTTCATTTTTATGAGTTGCATTAATAAGCATTCTATTCATTTATTATCATCCGCTAGAGTGCTTAACGAAACGGAATGAAAAGAGGCAGCCTATAGCAAGGGTTGAGCAATGGCTAAATAATCTGTCAAATCAGCAAGTTATGCTGTAAAGGTTTTATGGCCCCGCATAATGGTGCGGATAACTGTAGTAAAACCTTTTATCTTCTGCAAACCTATTTAGCGTCGTAATCAAATGAATTTTTACTATTCATTGCTCTTTATTTGTCTAATGCATAAATGCTATAAAGACGCTATTCTCTTCATCAGTATCGAAAACACGTATAATTCGTTAATTAATTTCCACTTTTTGACTGAATTTTTCAGTCAAATCAAAACCTTTTAAGGGTAAATTGGATATTACCAATAACGAGCTATTATATCAATTAAAATGCCAACGTGGCGGTTGTCCCAAAAGCCGAAGGCAAGCAAGTAAAGAGTGAAGCAATGAGCGAACACCATAAAACAAAGTCAACGAAATCCCCCGTTCAGGTAGTGACAATAACAGAGGCGAATGCAGGCCAGCGAATTGATAATTTCCTCTTGACCTATTTAAAAGGTTTACCCAAGTCACGCATTTATCGTTTACTGAGGAAGGGTGAGGTCCGCGTCAATATGAAGCGGATATCGCCATTTTATAAACTGTTGGAGGGAGACGCTGTTAGATTGCCGCCTGTTTACCTCCCCGAGAAGGCGGTCATGGCGAAACCCGCGCAAGACACCATACAGCTGCTGTTGGATCGCATCATTTATGAAGATGATGAGTTGCTAATTCTCAATAAACCCTCTGGGATGTCGGTGCATGCCGGGAGTACAGTCCGTGTCGGTGTCGTTGAAGCTCTAAGGCATGCCTTTCCCAAATTAAAGCAGCTTGAACTTGCACATCGTCTTGATGCGGAGACATCAGGCTGTCTTGTTCTCGCTAAAAAGAAACGTGTTCTGCGTGAATTGCATGCGTTGCTCCGCGAAGGCCAGATGATGAAGCTTTATTGGGCGCTAACGCAAGGGCGCTGGAAAAAAGCTGATTTGCGCGTCGATTTGCCGTTGCATAAGCATTATCGCGATGGCGGCAAACATTTGGTTGAGGTGCGGTATGAGGGGGGGAAGGCGGCGCTGACGCTATTTTCCATCCTAAAAGCGTTCAAAAATGCTACACTGGTAGAAGCAAAATTGATGACCGGACGTACCCATCAAATACGCGTCCATGCCGCTCAAAAAGGGCATCCGATTGCGGGTGATGATCGCTATGGTGATCTTGAGTTTAATAAAGCGGTCAGGAAAATGGGTGTTAAGCGGTTATTTTTGCATGCTAAATCCATTGATTTTACTTTGCCATCAAACGGCAAGCGTATTAGAGTAACGGCACCATTAGATGCTGAATTGGAAGCGGTCATAAGCAGATTTGATAACGATAAATCAGAGGCGAAGGGTGATGACAAGTAATCAAGACCAAGAAGATCAACAAGATCAACAAGACCAAATGAGTGGGATATCGCAACGCGGTATCTATTTGTTGCCGAATTTGTTCACTACCGCCGCTTTGTTTGCTGGATTTTATGCCATTGTCGCCGCGATGAAGGGTTTTTATGAAACGGCAGCCATTGCCATTTTTATTGGCATTATCGCCGATGGTCTCGATGGCCGTGTGGCACGTCTCACGCATACGCAAACTGCCTTTGGCGCGCAGTATGACAGTTTATCGGACATGGCGGCATTTGGTGTGGCGCCAGCGTTGGTGATGTACACCTGGACACTGGCGAGCCTTGGTAAATTTGGCTGGCTTGCCTCCTTTATATTTGCGGCTGCAACCGCGTTGCGGCTTGCGCGTTTTACATCGCAAGTGCATACCAAGCAACAGGATAAACGTTATTTTCAAGGCTTACCATGTCCCTCTGCGGCGGGGGTGCTCGCGAGTATTGTGTGGCTTGGCGCGAGTTATGATATTGATGGAACGGTGATTGCGATTCCAAGTGCGATTTTAACGGTATTCGTTGGCGCGCTGATGGTAAGTACCATACGCTATTATAGTTTTAAAAATATTGATTTTAAGGGACAGGTTCCCTTTGTGACGATCGTGCTTGCGGTTTTTCTTATCGCAGCTATCGCATTACAACCAGCTGAAATGCTTTTTATCCTGTTAACGGTTTACGTACTGTCAGGTCCTGCGATGACGTTGTGGCAGTTGCAAAAGATGCGTAAGCACCGTTTATTGGAACATATGCAAAAGAATAAGCAGGTAAAGTAAGGCCATCATCGCAAAACCAAATTTTATTTCCCCTTATAGTTAAAAATTGCTAATCTCCAGTGTGGTTAGAATTTTAAATTGGAGAGTAAAATGAAAAAAATGCAACGGATAATTGCTTCTTCTATGATGGCTGGTTTGATGTTAACAGGTATGACGGCCGCTAATGCGGGTTGGGTGGGTCAGCTATTTGGTTTTCAGCAAGCAGACCACTGTAAAGTAATGAATAACTCACATTGGACGGGTTCTGGCACCGCAAAAAATTCCGCAATGACATGTAATTACGAAGGCACTGGCGATGTGACAGGCTCTGCACCAAATTACGCCATTAAACTTCGTCTTACTAAATCGGGCGGCAGTATGTTGTGCGCTTTAAATACGATTGATGAAACCTTAAAAGGCACTTGTGTGAATAATGAAATTAAAGTGAATGAAACGCATGTCAGCTTAGATGGAAAACTTGAAAGCGAACATCAGGTGGAATTAACAGGTAAGTTGAGTATTGCTGGCGTGACTTACCATGTCAATGCTAATGCAACGCGATAATACTTAAGTCTGAGAGAAACTCGGCCGATAAGGCCGAGTTAGGTTGACCCCTGTTATTCCCGTGTAACTGGATACTAAGACGCATACGCGGGAATGAGCGGATGTTCGTTCTTAACATTCGGGCAAATTAACCGCGAGGCCGCCTTGTGAGGTTTCCTTGTAAATCGTCATCATGTCTTTACCCGTTTGTTTCATGGTGGCAATGACCTTATCAAGCGAGACGTAATGCTCCCCATCACCTAAAAGGGCAAGTCTTGCTGCATTGACTGCTTTGACCGCACCCATCGCATTTCGTTCAATGCAGGGAATTTGCACTAATCCATTAATGGGGTCACAAGTCAGTCCCAAGTGATGTTCCATCGCGATTTCAGCGGCATTTTCAATTTGATAAAGCGTGCCGCCCAAGACGGCGGTCAATGCGCCTGCTGCCATTGAGCAAGCGGTTCCTACTTCACCCTGACAACCAACTTCGGCGCCGGAAATGGATGCATTACGCTTGTAAAGGACGGCAATCGCACCTGCGGTCAAGAGAAAATCAATCGCCTCTTCTTCTTTTGCCCCTGGGTAAAACGAAAGATAATAATGTAAAACAGCTGGGACCACGCCCGCTGCACCATTTGTTGGGGCGGTTACAACGCGCCCGCCGGCAGCATTTTCCTCATTCACGGCGATAGCAAAAAGGTTGAGCCATTCCATGCTGTCGATATGCTCGTGTGATTTGGGTTTTCCTTTCGTCTGTAATTTTTTATAGAGCATGGGGGCGCGTCGTTTCAATTGCAGTCCACCGGGGAGTACCCCTTCAGTTTCACAGCCTTTCACGATGCATTGACGCATGACTTCTGAAATGCCCAGCAAGCGTTCGTTGACAATGGTTTCCGCCAGTAAGCTGCTTTCATTGGCAAGCATGAGGTCTTTGATGCTCATCTTATGCTGTTCACATAAAGCGAGTAGGGTTTTTGCTGAGGTAAAGGCGTAGGGGAAATGCGGTGTTCCAACTTGCTTAAGGTTGCTTGCGCCTGCTTCATCCAGGATGAAGCCGCCGCCGATTGAATAATAGACTTGGCTCGCTTGCACCGTTTGATCGTGATAAGCGATAAAGCGCATCCCATTCGTATGAAACGGTAGTAACTCTTTGAAATTATAGATAAAATCATTAATATAATCAAAGGCGATTGGCTGTGTTTGGTATAAATGGATCTTTTTTTCATCTATAATGGCTTCAGCGCGAGGTTTAATCCTATCGGGGTCGATGGTATCGGGTGCATTCCCCTCAAGGCCAAGCAGAATGGCGCAATCTGTTCCATGACCTTTGCCAGTAAAAGCGAGTGAACCAAAAATCTCAATTTGAAGACGGCTAACCTTTATAAGCTCCCCTTTTTGTGCGAGCGTTGCCACAAAGGCATGGGCTGCTTTCATTGGTCCTACGGTATGCGAGCTCGAGGGACCAATCCCGATAGAAAAGAGATCAAAGATACTGATCGACATCATAAACCTCACGTTTTTTACAGCCATGGCCGCTGAAGAAGTTTAGCGGGTAAGACCGAAGTACCCATTTTACCCTAAGAACGTTAAACTAGTTAACGACAAGATGCTGGGTTTGGTGTTAAAATTTGAATCAATTTTTAGTATGCTCAGATGATATACACCATGTTGATACAAATAAAGAATAACCTCTTTAATTCTCGGTTAGCAGCTGTGCTATTGCTTGGGTTTTCATCCGGGTTGCCGCTTGCATTGACGGGTCCTACCTTGCAAGCCTGGTTTACGGAAGCTGGCGTTGGTCTTGTGACCATCGGGGCAGTATCGCTCGTGGGGCTTCCTTATATTTTCAAATTCTTATGGGCGCCGCTCATGGACCGGTATTCTATTTTCCAGTTGGGCCGGCGGCATGGCTGGATTTTAGCGATGCAAGCAGGCCTTGTGGTGACACTATTTTTGTTGGCACAACTCGACCCTGCATCACAAACGCTTGAGATCGGTCTCATCGCATTAGCTATCGCTTTTTTCTCCGCTTCACAGGATGTGGCGGTAGATGCCTATCGAACCGATCTTTTGACTTCTGCGGAGCGTGGTTTGGGTGCTGCCTATTATGTCTTCGCTTATCGTGCAGCACTATTGGTGTCTGGCGGGCTCGCATTAGTGCTGGCCGATTTTATCGGTTGGAAGCTGACGTATGAACTGATGGCAATTTTAATCTTGTGTACCATGCTGCCGACTTACAAGGCGCCAGCGGTTAATGTTGTTGATGTTGGTACAACGGGCATGGTGGAAAGCTTTATCGTGCCGTTACGCGAATTATTACAGCGCGATAGAATAATTATTTTGCTTTGTTTTATTGTGTTTTATAAGTTTGGTGATGCGTTAGCACTTTCACTCATGACAACGTTTTTGTTACACGGTATTGGGTTCTCGCTTTCTGAAGTGGGACTTGCCTATAAGCTGGTTAGTTTTATTGCGACGATTAGCGGTGCCTTTGTCGGCGGCTATATTTTATTGCGCTCAAATTTATTTCGCGCGTTACTTTTGTTTGGCTTATTACAAGCCGGTTCAAATTTAATGTTTGTGGTGCTTGCGGTGGCAGGCAAGCATTTTTTCTTAATGGCGTCCGCCGTTTTCATTGAAAATTTCTGTAGCGGCTTAAGCACGGCTGCCTTTTTAGCGTTTTTAATGTCGCTTTGTAATCATCGTTACACAGCAGGGCAATATGCTTTATTGTCGGCTGTTGCTTCGCTTAGCAGGGTATTTATTGGCCCATTTGCAGGGCTTATGGTTGAACAGCTTGGTTGGGTTCAGTTTTATCTGTGGACTTTTGTGTTAAGTTTTCCTGGTATTGTGTTTCTAATCTTGCTTAAAGAGAAGGTATTATCTTATGCGCATGCAACAGTTAATTAGAACGTGGTCGGTTCGCATCGCACTCAGTGTTGTCACCCTATTGGTTTCAATAGCAATCCATGCTGAACCACTTTCAACGGATGAAGCGATCACGATAGATCGTATTCAGTTGGCAAGCCAGCAAATCGATTTATTAAAGGGACGGTTAAAGCAGAGCGAGCAAGAGTTAGGTGAGTTACAGCGACAGCAAGATCAACCGTATTCAACGATCGCACTTGAAAAGGCAAGCAAGAAATTGCTTGATAAAGCCTCGCTTGAAATGTCAGTCTCACGCTCTAATCTCGATAGTATTAACATTGAATTAGCGGATACACAACAAACTGTCAGTTGGTTGGATAAGAATATCCAGGAAATTGAAAATCAACTGAATGTCTTACATATCTTCGGTGTGAAGCTTAGTATTAATGAGTCGACCAATATTGCTGAACTAGCATCCGATTTAACGTATTTAGAAAAACTACAGTTGTTGGAAAAAAATAAAATCAAGTATTTAAAAAATTTGCAATCGACCGCTAATAACGTTTTGCTGCTTAAAAATGAAAGTTACACCAGATTAAATGCCGTATTAAAATCGCACCGCGTGTTGCACGTCAAACAAGAACAGGTAAAAGACGAGCTTGCTTATCAGGAGCAACAAAATTATTGGTTACAGCAAGTGAATGCCTCGTATTTACAGCTTGCTAGAATTGACCCCGCTTCTGATAAAGCGAAATACGCAGAAGTTGAGCGAGACATTTTTTATGCCAATGAACGCGCTAGTTTTGCCTACATTCAATCCTTAATTGCGCGCTATAAAGATCAAATTCAGCAAATGAAGGTTGCTATTTCAAAAGGAAATTCGATTAGCCTGTTGAATGAAATTAGCGATCAAATGACGATGCTTAATAAACAAATCGGCCGTTTGGATAAAGTCCTGAAAAGCAGGATGATGATACTTGATAAGCATGAGAAAGATTTAGCACCCAAAAAGCAATCCATTGAAAGTGTAAGGCTTTATCTTGAACGCTTGTCAGCATTAAAAGTCCAATATCAGGCATCAAATTATGCATTGCATGTTCTTTCAGAAGAGTTAACAAGTTTACACAGGGCGCTTGATTTTGCGCTAAAACGCGAACTTTCCTCAAGGCAAGGATTCCCAGCGTTCAGTGTGAAGGCCTTTAAGGATTTTGGAAAGGAACTCCTATTGGTGCCAGCACTGTCTTTCCAGGTCGTTAAGAGTTTAACGATTCAAGTGGCTAACAGTTTTTATACCGCTGATTACCTGGCATGGGTTTTATTTTTTCTTGCTGAAGCATTGCTTGCATTCAGCTTCTTTTTCTTACGCGCGTTTTTACAAGGTTTACTCGAGAAACCTGCTTTATGGCAAGAACAACTTAATTCGAAATGGCTGAGTTTACAGTGGCTGCGTCGCAGCTTGCTTGATATTTTTGTCATTGGCAATGTGATCGGTGCGTTGTATTTTTTTAACATATCGTTATCCAGTTTTATTTTCGTCATCTATTTTTCATTTGTATGGCTGACCGTTAAATCCATTATTACCATTGCAAGACTTTGCCTGGTTGAGACAACGCATGATGCCGCAGGGCATGATATGATGCTTTTCAGGCGATTAAAGTGGATTGCACTGATTGGCGGTGTCATTATCGCGATGACTATTTCCATTCATCAATTACCACTCATATTTGAGTTAAAATCACTTTGTGCCCGATTATTTTTATTCTATCTTTTGATTGTCTCCTTACAATTACTGCGTAGTTGTAATGTAGTACCTAATTTGATTCGTATGCGCATGGAATCGCAACACCCATATTTTGAGCGCAGCATGCGTCTTATTAGTATTCTAGTGCCACTGTTGCTTTTTGCTAACTCCATCATTGGCCTGATTGGCTATCTGAATTTAGTCATCGCTATTTCCTGGTATGAAGGTGTTTTTGTGCTGGTATTGATCGGTTATCTGATGTTACGTGGGCTACTGTCAGATGGCATGCTGCAACTTTCCAGTTTAATGATTCAGCACTTGAATAATGGATGGCTTTGGACGGAAGCCTTTCTAAAGCCGCTTGATAAAGTATTGCGGGTTGCTCTCTTTTTCATTGCGTTTGCAACACTTTTTATATTCTACGGCTGGGATAGACAATCAGTCATCGTTGAAAATCTAAATGTGCTTTTACATTATCAATTAATTACCGTTTTAAATTCGACTATTACGCCGATGCATCTTGCGGAGCTTACCGCGGTAGTTTCGTTGTTTTATTGGCTAGCGAAATGGATTAGGGAATTTGTTTATCGCTTCCTTTCTTCGCGCACCCAGGATATGGGCATTCGCAATAGCCTTGCCGTGTTGAGCCAATATTTTGTCATTGTCATGGGTATTTTCATTTCCTTGCACGTGCTTGGTATTAATTTGCGAGCGCTCACGTTTGTCGCAAGTGCGTTCGCGTTGGGTATTGGTTTAGGCTTGCGTGATCTTGCAAATAATTTCGCCTGCGGCTTTTTGTTATTACTTGAGCGGCCGGTTCGCGTCGGTGATATTGTGAATATCAATGGAACCGAAGGCGAAGTCCTTCATGTAGGTAGTCGCGCAGTGACCATTAGAACATGGGACCATATTGACATGCTTGTTCCTAATACCGAGATTTTTAATAAATCATTTACCAACTGGACAGCTAAAGACAATATTGTGCGCGCGGTGACTGAAATTAGAATTAGCCGTTACGATAATCCGCATCAAGTGCGCTTGATTATTCAAGAGGTATTAATTGAACATAAAGCGGTATTGAAAGACCCCGCACCAAATGTTTTTTTGAGAAGTTTAAGTGATACCTTAATGGAGTTTGAGATTCGATTTTATGTTAATATTTTCGAAGTGAAATCCAAAATAAGCGTCACGTCCGACATTTTGATGAAGATATGGGATGTATTCGAGCAGCATGGTATTAAACCACCATATCCGCAACATGAAGTGTTTTTACGTAGTGATAGCATTATCCCAACGGTTCATTTGCAGGATATTGCGTTTGATAAGAAGTTGATTTAAATTCAACGCCTAATTTTAAAATGGGTTTTTCTATGATGACTAGTGTGATTGAAACCGTTCGTCACGATTTGTTAGATCCTGCTGGATTAACTGATAATGAATTACAGCGCGTCATTCATCAGTTGGCAGGCCGTCGTATTGATTATGCAGATTTGTATTTTCAATCTGTTTATGCTGAATCCTGGTTGCTTGAAGATGGTATTATTAAAAACGGCAGCTTTGATATTGATCGCGGTGTGGGTGTACGCGCAGTCAGCGGTGAAAAATCAGGTTTTGCTTATGCGGATGATATTATGTTACCCGCGCTTTTGCAGGCGGCGAGTGCAGCTGGCAGTATTGTAAAACAGGGCAAGGAACTGTCGGTGAAAGCCTGGACTAAATTACCCGGGCATGCGCTTTATCTGCCGGTTAATCCGATATATTCATTTGCGGAAGAAGAAAAAGTTAAATTATTGCAGCGCGTTGATCGTTATATTCGTGATAAAGATTCGCGTGTCATTCAAGTGAGTGTGAGCCTTGCCGGCGAATATGATACGGTGATGGTGGTTGCAACGGATGGCAGTCTTGCTGCTGATATACGTCCCTTAGTCCGATTCAATGTCAGTTTGATTGTGGAGCAAAACGGTCGCCGTGAATCCGGTTATTCGGGTGGTGGTGGCCGATTTGATTACCACTATTTTATGCAAGATGACACGGCGTTTCAGTATGCTGATGAAGCATTACGTCAGGCGCTTATTAATCTTGAAGCACTTGATGCGCCAGCAGGACCCATGCAAGTGGTGCTAGGCCCCGGTTGGCCGGGTGTGCTCTTGCACGAAGCGGTTGGTCACGGTTTAGAAGGTGATTTTAATCGTAAAGGAATTTCTGCTTATAGCGGCCGCATGGGCCAACGTGTCGCAAGCGAACTTTGCACGATTGTGGATGATGGCACGCTTCCTAATCGTCGCGGATCACTTAATGTCGATGATGAAGGGGTTGCTACGCAGTATAATGTTCTCATTGAGAAAGGCAAACTGTGTCGTTACATGATGGATAAACGCAACGCGCGTTTGATGGGCGTGCAATCGACAGGTAATGGCCGACGTGAATCGTATGCGCATTTACCGATGCCACGCATGACAAATACCTACATGTTGCCAGGCGAATCAGATCCGAATGAAATTATTGCCTCCGTTAAGAAAGGACTGTACGCCGTTAATTTTGGCGGTGGTCAGGTTGATATTACGTCTGGCAAATTTGTCTTTTCAGCAAGCGAAGCTTATTTGATTGAGAATGGCAAAATTGGTGCCCCGGTCAAAGGTGCGACCCTGATTGGGAATGGACCTGATGTATTAACCAAAGTGTCAATGGTTGGTAACGATCTTAAATTGGATTCAGGTGTTGGCACTTGCGGTAAAGACGGTCAAAGCGTACCCGTTGGTGTTGGTCAACCAACTTTGCGTGTGGATGAATTAACAGTTGGCGGAACCAAATCATCATGAAGAATGACATTGAACAAGCAGTATTGAGTGAAACTCAATTAAACGAAGTTGCTTTTTTGGCATTGAACGAAGCAAAACGTTTGGGCGCACATCAAGCTGAAATTGATATCGCAGCAAATAAAGGCTTTTCGGTTGTCGCACGTTCAGGTGACGTTGAGACGGTTGAATATAATCAAGATAAAGTCATTGAAGTAACGGTATATTTTGGTAAACGTTCAGGGTCCGCCAGTCTTTCTGATGTGCGGCCAGAAGCGATCAAACAAGCCGTTGAAGCGGCGGTACATATCGCTAAATATACGGATGAAGATCCTGCCGCCGGGTTAGCGGATAAAGATGAATTGGCATTTAATTACCCTAAACTATCGCTTGCACATCATTGGCCGATCACCGTTGAGAAAGCGATTGAACTAGCTATTCAATGTGAGCGTGAAGCATTGCAACAAGATAAACGTATCATGAGCGCTGAATCAGTTTCTGTATCGACCGTTGATGCGTATAGTTTATATGCGAATAGTTTAGGTTTTATCGGCGGTTATCCTGAAACGCGACATGATATTAGTTGTGTACTCGTTGCAAAAGAGGGCGATGACATGCAGCGGGATTATAGTTATACAACGGCAGGGAACCCAACCCAATTAGAATCGATTTCTCATATTGCAAAAGAAGCCGCAGAGCGTGTCGTGAGGCGTTTAGGCGCAAAGCGAATTGCCACGGCCAAAGTGCCTGTTATATTTTATAATGAAGAAGCGCGCGGCTTATTAGGAAGTTTTGTTGCAGCAATATCAGGCGGTAATCTATATCGCAAAGCGTCATTCTTGTTAGACCATTTAAACAAATGCATCTTTCCTTCCTTTGTGCATCTACAGGAATTTCCCTTACTACCAGACGCCTTAGGTAGCGCGCCGTTTGATGCAGATGGCGTTGCAACCCGTGAGAATGTGTTTATTGACGGTGGAATTTTGCAATCGTATGCGCTTGGTGTTTATTCGGCGCGTAAACTCGGGATGAAAACAACGGCCAATGCAGGTGGTTTACATAATCTCACCATTCGTCCAGGCAATAAGGATTTGGCAGGCCTGTTAAAAACCATGGGTAAAGGATTGCTGATTACCGAAATGATGGGTAGCGGCGCAAATCTCGTGACGGGTGATTATTCGCGCGGCGCGGCCGGTTTTTGGGTTGAGCATGGTGAGATTCAGTATCCTGTGCATGAAATTACCGTGGCCGGGAAGTTGCAGGATATGTTCGCGCACATGGTGGACGTCGGCAGCGATGTCGATGTGCGCGGCAATATTCGTACGGGCTCTATTCTCATTGAAGAAATGATGGTGGCTGGTAGCTAATCATCACTGCTAACCGTGGGATAGCATCAGGCCAAGCTTCCTCAGGGCCCAGCCCCTTACTTTTTGCCACGTTCAAAAATTATTAAAAAAATATTATATATTAAATAATAACTTATCGTACTAGATGATAATAATTATCATTTGCATGTTAAGTGATTCCTTGTATAATAATGCCATACCAAAAAAGGCATGATCATGACAGACATCACTGAGGCTCCTCTTTATCATTCTAAAAAAACGTCCCTGGCAGCGCGCTACCAACCCTCTCTGCAAGTAAAAAGGCAGATAATGAAGCGCATACTGTGTGCTTCCCTGCGCGAATCGCTGCTTTCTTTCAACCTGAAAGGTGATTTATTATTTATTCCGTTGAAGCGCACGCAGCAAATGTTGGTGGCGACACACGTAAAAATAGCAAGTTTGAAACGTTTCATCATCAAAGGCGATATTTTATTAATTGTAAATAATGAAGTGAGTGAATTAAAAGAAGTCGATCATTTGCTTCGACTAATTCAGCCAGAATTAAAAGGTGAGCAGTGGACAGCCCTTGTCAGTGAAATTAAAAATAGTATGATCAATGCAACGCTTGCGGCGAGATATACGGCAAATATAAATCGAAAGCTCGCTAATGAGATTATAAACTCAAATTCACCGACACTTTACGATTACATTGCTGCTAACTATGATAGGAAAGCGCGATATGTTTTCTTCGAACAATGGGCGACACGCGGCCATCCTGATCACCCTTGTCATAAGACGAAATTAGGTTTTACCGCGAAACAAGTTTTGCAATACTCACCTGAATTTAAGCAGCTTGTTCAGTTATCTTTGGCCGCCATTGCTATTGATTGTGTTCATATTGAAAGTGAACAAATCGAATTTAATTATCAGCAGTGGTTTGCTCGCCATTTCAAAGCGCAGTGGGTGACATTTCAATTGAAGATGCAGGAAATGGGCTTCAATGCGGCGGATTATATTCCATTTTTCATGCATCCCTGGCAGCGTGATCATCAAATTAAAAAATATTTTTCAACACTTTTAGCTAATCGTCAGTTGATTATCTTCAGTGGTGTGGGTATTTCGGCGCATCCCAGTTTGTCCTTTAGGACCTTAGTTCCTGTCGATGCACTATCTCAACCGCAACTTAAATTACCCGTTGCCGTGCAAGCAACCAGTGCGATACGGACGGTATCAGCCATCTCTGTGCATAATGGACCAAAAATAAGCCGCATTTTAAAATCAATCATTGCTCGGGAAAAATGTTTTGAAAGCAGTTTTTATATTGCATCTGAGGTGTGTGCGTTACATGTCATTGGTTTTCCAGCGGATATATCAAAAAACTTATCGATGATTTATAGGGAAAACATTCTCGAAAACCTAAAAGAAACGCAGTTACCTATTGTGGCGGCGGCCTTATTTGAATTAACACCGAATAAGCGCCAAGCATTTTTTATTGAAATCATGCACGCCGCCGTTGGCGATGCGCTTTCTGAGGCCGTGCAATATTTTTCAGTGTACGCAGGTATCGTGATTAACGGCTATCTTGGTTTATTCTTGCTGTATGGTATTTCACTTGAGGGGCATCAGCAAAACACGACGATGATTTTTGAAAATTATAAACCAATCGCACTTTGTTCACGTGATTTTGGTGGGATGAAAGTGGATTTGGCCATATTAAATAGTACGCAGTATGCTTATGAGGCACATCCGGAATCATCAACCATTACTAAAGAGAAAGACGAGGCGGCAAATACCTTTATCCACACCGTGATGCAATACCATTTAGGTGAACTGGTGACATTACTTGCTGAGCATTATCAGGTTAAAGAAGCCATGTTTTGGCAAGTGGTTAAAGATCAGGTTGAAGCCTGTTTCCTGCGATTAAAAGACAGAATAGATCCGGCACGGTATGCAGAAGAATATCAACGCATAATGCACGCTGATTGGCGGGTAAAAGGCTTGATGCGTATGCGATTAAATGATGCGACGCATCACAATATTAATATTACGGTTGAAAATCCATTGCGAATAGGTTGAATTTGAATACGCAGTTAAGC
>MGYG01000074.1 GCA_001801635.1 Gammaproteobacteria bacterium RIFCSPHIGHO2_12_FULL_43_28 | reverse complement strand
TGAACTGATTCGAACAGATGAAGTTGATATTTTGTTAGAACTAAATGGGCACTGCATTATTAATCGTTATGGCGCAATAGCAAGAAGGCCTGCACCTATCCAAGTGAGTCATTACAATTGGTCTGCTACTTCTGGTGTTGCGGCTATCGATTATATATTGGTTGGAGAGGAATTTAGATTAAATCAGGCAAATTATTCCGAAAAAATTTATTATCACAAAGGTGTCAGAAAAGCATTGGCCTTTCCTGATTATTTTCCACCTTGTGCACCACCGCCTTGTTTTAAAAATCAATATGTCACATTTGGTTCTTTTGGCGCAGCGCATAAGATCAATGGGCAAGTCATTAATGTATGGTGCAAAATTCTACGGCAAGTACCAAATGCTAGATTTTATATGAAGGCTTCCGTTTTGGATCATGCTCCTTTCATTAAAGCTTATGAACAACTTTTTGCAGCGCAAGGCTGTGATTTGAACAACATTTATTTTGAAGGCTACACCACACACGAGAAAATGCTGCAGGCATACGAGAAAGTAGATATCGCCCTCGATTCTTTTCCTTATTCTGGTGCAACAAGCGTTAGAGAAGCGTTATGGCAAGGCGTGCCTGTTGTCTCATTATGTAATGAAACAAAACATTGTCTGCAACATGGCAAGGCGATACTCAGAAGCATGGGACATGCTGAGCTTGTCGCAAATTCTGTCGCAGAATATGTTTCAATAGCAGTTACGTTGGCCAAGAAGAAGTCGTTACTCTTAGAATATCGCAACACACTACGTCAAGATTTCAAAACCTCACCGCTACTTGATCTCAATAATTGGATCAAGCATCTTGAGGAAGCCTACAGAGAGATGTGGAAACGCTATTGTTCTGCTTAACAGAGTACCCGTTGCTCGGCTGCAAGTTGACACATGCGGATTACTTCATTGACGGCTGTTTGCGGCATATGTGGGGATAAAGGCAAACTTAAAATTTCTGTTTCAATCGCGTTTGATAATTGCTTGTGATAAACCATTTCCTGATGGGCGGGATGATCGCTTAACACATTTGGATAATGAATTAATGTTTCGATGCCATGTTGGAAAAGAAATTCTTTTAAACGATCACGACAAGGAGTGCGCACCACAAACAAGTGCCATACCGGATCTGCCCAATCAGGAATGGTGGGTAAATTGAGCGGCAAATGATTGAGTGCAGACAAATAGCGATTGGCAATTTTTCTGCGCCGTTCATTCCATACATCCAGCTTGCGTAATTTTACTCGCAAAAATGCAGCCTGCAACTCATCTAAGCGGGAATTAAAACCTTTCATGACATACTGATTTTTAGCTACGGCTCCATAATTTCGCAAGTTGCCGATGTGGGCTGCAAGCCGAGTATCATTTGTGACGACGGCACCCCCGTCACCAAATGCGCCCAGGTTTTTAGTCGGAAAAAAACTAAAAGCAGCTGCATCCGCGAGACTGCCCGCGCGCCGATTTTTATAACACGCGCCATGTGCTTGTGCGGCATCTTCGATCAACTTGAGCTGGTGCTGTTTTGCAATGGTGTGCAATGCATCCATGTCCGCTGTTTGTCCATATAAATGAACGGCGATAATAGCTTTCGTACGAGAGGTGATGGCCTTTCGCACATACTCAGGCTGAATATTAAAAGTATTCGGATCAGGATCCACTGCAACAGGTGTTGCGCCGCAATGTAATATGGCTAACCAGGTGGCAACAAAAGTATTTGAGGGGACGATGACTTCATCTCCCGGGCCGATTCCATAAGCATGCAAGATAAGGTGCATCGCATCCAGCCCATTGCCGACACCGATGCAATGGGCAACGCCGCAATACTGGGCAAATTCATCGGTAAATTTAGTCACTTCCTCGCCTAGAATAAATTGGCCCGATGCCATGACACGGAAATAGGCTTCGTTTAATTCCTCTGCAATTTCGGTGTAGTTACTGCGTAATTCAAGAAATGGTATTGTCATTATCGCTTCTTGCTTTTAGAAATGTGGGATAATCCTGACAATAATCAGAGGCATCGTATGGTGCGGAAGCAAATACCAAGCAGGTTGCTTTTGCAGAAAAATCTTCAATTTCTACCCAAGTCAAAGGAGGGACGTACAGTCCGCAATCTGGACGGTCTAAAGTGAAGCTTTGTTTATTCGTTCCATCATCCAAAGTGATAGTAAAACTGCCTGCCGCAGGAATGATAAGTTCTTGCAGACGGTAATGTGCGTGCGAAGCCCGGCGTGCTTCTTGGGGGACATCGTAAATATAAAAAATCCGTTTAATGGTGAATGGAAGCTGGCCCTCGTTTTCAATCACCGTTAAACTGCCGCGCTCATCCGAATGGCTTGGCAATTTAATCAGAAATGATTTTGTTAAGTCCATATAATGATCGCCAAAAAAATACTTTAAGATTATCGTTTTAATATATCAATTACAACGAATGTTTAACTGACATGTAGTCTGCGCCTTACTACAACTGTGTAAGCATTTCTGTGCCGTGTTTTGTATGCGCGGTGATAGTCAATTCTCTCGTCTCATTTTTAACTGTAAATTCAAACAAAAGATCAGGTGTTGGTAAATGACTCTCCCCTTTCTCTGGCCATTCAACCAAACAAATAAACGCTGGCAAAAAATATTCTTCAACGCCAATGAAATCGAGTTCTTTCGGACTATTGATGCGATAAAAATCAAAGTGAAATATTTTATGCTGATCAATTTCATAAGGTTCAAGTAGTGCATAGGTTGGGCTTTTTACTTTGCCGTGAAAACCAAACGCACGCAACACACCGCGAACAAACGTTGTTTTGCCAGCACCTAAGCTTCCTTTTAAAAAAATAATGGCGCCGTTTTTAATCGCCTTTGCAACCTTATCTGCAAATACAAACATGTCCTTTTCTGATGCTAATAGTTTAACCATTGATTTTGCATTCATACTGGCAAGCTCACTCATTTTTTTCTCTACTTACACCATCGAGTTATTTAAGCGTCGTAAATAAGGCATTAAATCCGTCGCAATCATACCACGCTCACCCTCTTTTGCAGCCAAATCACCGGCCATTGCGTGAATATAAACGCCTAGTTTAGCCGCATCCCCCAATGGAATTTTTTGTGCGATCAAACCACCAATTACGCCACTTAACACATCACCCATCCCCGCAGACGCCATGCCGGGATTTCCTTTATTGCATAAGGCGGGCAAAGCGGGTGGCGCGCTGATTAAGGTTCCCGCCCCTTTTAAAACACAAACCCCACCGTAACGTTGTTGGATGGTATTTACTGCTAGCAGCCTATCTTGCTGTATCACTTCAGTGGATTCATTTAACAAACGAGCCGCCTCACCTGGATGCGGTGTTAGCACCCAATTTTCTCTGACGTTAGCATCTGTTGCCAGGAGATTCAATCCATCTGCATCGACGACGAGTGGCAACGCTGTTTCATATACTTTGGTAAAAAGTAATTTTGCCCATGAGGTTTGTGAAAGTCCGGGCCCAAAGACTATTACATCCGCACGTTCAATCAAGGGAGAAAGATCATCCGGCGTATGAATACCATGACACATTATTTCTGGAAGAAATGCATTGAGCGATGCGGCATGCTCAGGATGGGTTGCAACACTGACAAGGCCCGCACCGATACGTAATGCAGCTTCGGCAGCCATGCGCGGCGCACCTGAATACCCAGGATAGCCACCAACGATGAGTACATGACCAGACATACCTTTATGCCAATCTCGTGTGCGCGGTTTTAATAACGATGCAAAGGCACCAAGCTGTAGCTTTTCAGCAATTGGTTTTACACTATTCAATAATTCCGCGGGAAATTGCAAATCATTGAGTACCAGTTCGCCCGTGTACGCAATACCGCTGCCCGTTAATAATCCTAATTTAAGTCCAATAAACGTAATCGTTGCTGATGCGCGTACTGCTTTACCCAAAACATTGCCCGTATCCGCATCGATACCGGTTGGAATATCAATCGAAAAAATTGGCGCATGTGAGCGATGCATTTTATCAATCGCTGCCATCGTTTCTTTACGCAATTGATCATGCAATCCGATACCGCAAATCGCATCCACAATAAGATCAGGATGGACTAAATCAACCGCTTCACTAAACGGGTTCACAGGCACATTATCTTTTTTACATGCATCGAGTGCATCACGTGCTACCTCGCTTAGCGCATCATGATTACCAACTTGCCACACACTAATGTCCATGCCACGCTCGTGCAATAATTTTGCAAGCACATAACCATCACCGCCATTATTACCACTCCCACAAAAAATGGCGACACGCTTAACTTGCGGCCAACGACGCAATAAGAATTCAGACGCCGCTTTTCCAGCACGCTGCATCATGGTTTGGCTGGATAAATTAAATTTCGCGATGGCCAGTTTTTCCAATTCACGAATTTGTGCTGCTTGATAAATCGGTACATTAATTGGCTGCATTATTTTTTCGCTCGCGAAATAGACTGACAAAAATAAAGGATAGTAAAATACCAATAACAATGCCAAGAGAAAAGACAGTTGGCACATTAAACCAAGGCTCAATGACCATCTTAAATCCGACAAATATCAGAATAATGGCAACGCCATACTTTAATAAATTAAACCGATCAGCCATGCCAGCCAAACAAAAATAAAGTGCGCGCAAGCCTAAAATAGCAAAAATATTCGATGTCCATACGATGAAAGGATCGCGTGTAATGGCAAATATGGCCGGGATACTATCAAACGCAAAAATAATATCGCTTATTTCAACAAATGCCAGCGCAACAAAAAGTCTTGTCGCAAAATAATAACCTTCTCGTTTCACAAAAAAATGCTGTTCCGCTATTTCATCAGTCAAACGAAAAATACGATTCAACAGACGAAACAATATTCCCTGCGCAAGATCTTTCTCTTTCGTTTCAAAGAAAAACATCTTGATACCAGTCAGCATTAAGAAAACACCCAGCAAATAAAGCAGCCAGTGAAATTGCGCAATGAGATAAGTACCGAGCAAAATGAAAAGTAAACGAAAAACAACCGCACTCCAAATACCATACGTCAATACCCGGCGCTGCAATGCTACTGGTATGCGGAATTGATGAAAGATCATGTAAAAGACAAAAAGATTATCGACTGACAGTGATTTTTCGATGAGATACCCAGTTAGAAAATCAAGCGCGCTTTGATGGGCAAATACCGGGCCATTCGTAACATATAAATAACCCCACAAGAGAAGATTAAAAATGAGCGCGAGCACGACCCAAAATAAAGTCCAGTAAAGTGAAGCACGCACGGAAGACTGCGGTCCGATTTGTTTTTTTTCTGCAAGCCACGTATCGATGCCAAGTGCGATGATAACAAAAATACTAAAGCCTGCCCAAATCCAGAAATTTGCCACCTGTTCCATGCTGCGTCCTTTGCTTTTCTTGACCCCTTTTTATCATACCAGAGGGGGCGGCGGTTCCTCCAAGCTTAAATTGCGCCTTCCAGGCCAAACCCAATCATCAAGGAAGCAAAAACTTACCGCCACGCACCCGATAAGCTTGCCCGAATTTGAAGTGGTAACGGCCGCGCCACGCCATTAAGGCTGGCAATAAGATCATCAAGAAGAAGCAGCTGATGCCGCCGTAATTTAAGGCACGGATAAAGGCATCCGGATAAAAAAGGACGATACAAATCGGCGGCACGAAGGTGATCGCCGTAATAAGTACTTTACCCAAACCAATTTTTTTAACCTTCAGTCCGTCGGACATAAAATCAGATAAACAAAGCGATACGCTTAAAAATGAAGTGGTCATGCAAATCGAGGTGAAAAATTTAAGTAAGGTTGCTGCGACCTTACTCCGCAACAACGTGGTGATCGCGATGACTAAATCGCTATTCGCGGTAGAAGAAGTCATCATCCCTTTTAAGCCATTCGCGCCTTCAAGCGGCACCACACCAAGCACAACCATCACCCAGATAACGTAACAGAGTAATGGAATTAACATGCCGATAAAAATAGCTTTACGTAAGGATTTAACATCCTCGCCAAAATACGTGCGCAAACTGGGAATAATCATGATGCTGCCAAATGAGGCAACCGTCACTGACAAACTTGTCGCTGAAAAGAGATGACCAAAAGTCCCTGATTCTAAATTGACATTGGACACGAAGGGCAACATAAATAACATCAACAAGCACAGTGCGCCCATTTTGCCGAACATCAGTGTACGATTTACGTAGTCAACCGCACGAATACCAAGATAAACGACAAAACCGAGCAAGAAAGTAAATAACATATAGGCAGCCGCAAGCGGCAAGTGAATACCTTGTGTTGCGAGCAGGTAGTGCAAGATATCGCCCCCGCCAGCAAGATAGGCAGACAAAATCGCATAAAGTAATATGAGATAAACAACCCAAACAACAGATTGACCGGCCTTACCAAGGGTCGCTCCCGCCATCGAGACCAAATTGCTATCGGCAGGCAACCACAAATTGACTTCAAGGAAAAGGAAGGCGCTTGCGACCATCACCAACCAGACACTCATCAATAGAACAAGTGAACCCCAAAATCCTAATTGAGCCGTGGCAATTGGCAGTGCAAGCATACCAGCACCGATGGTGGTCCCAACGACCAATAAAATGCCGCCTATCAACTTGGAATTCATTTTTAACTCACCTCTTGTCCTCTGCTATGTCTTAATAATATACAGAACCATAATTAAGATTATCTTATCGGGGTGGATGAAAGCATAACTTATTGAAATAATTAATTTATTATATTCCGCGATCCAGGTTAAAAGACCCTATGGTGTAAACCGTTTTTGGTCGACAAAAGATGGTATAGAAATAAAAAGAGGTTGTCAAAATTAGCCGGCAAATTAGCCGGCAAGTCCGCGAAAAATAACAAAAAGCCCCGCCATCCCAACAAGCAGCAATAAAAAGCGTCCGCCCGGCACCAGAAATCGACCAGCAACACCTTTGTAATAACGACCACGCCACGCCATTAAGGCGGGTAGCACCAGAAGCAGTATTGCGCAATAAATACCTGCATATTGCAATGCGTCAATGAAAATCCCCGGGAAACCCATCACAATAATAAGTGGCGGCAGAAAAGCGATAGCATGAATGAAAAGGTTGGCTTTACCCTGCTTTTCGAGTTGAAACCCATCTGCCACAAAATCCACTAATGAAAGCGCAACACACAGAAAAGAGGTCAACACGCAAATAGAGGTGAATACTTTGGTAAAAAGTGTCACCGTACCACTCATTGCAACGCCGCTTAACGTTTTAACTAATTGACTCACCGCATCCGACGAATTAAGTACGGCAACTAACCCATGCGTGCCTTGCAGCGGGATAACGCCCATGATAATCGCATCCCAAATGGCGTAGATGATGAGTGGAATTAAACTGCCGATGACGATAGTTTGTTTTAATTTTCTGACATCGCCCGCGTAATAAATACGTAAACTCGGAATAATGCTGCCAAAGCCAAATGAAGTGATGGTGACGGTAATCGCCGTTCCAAGCGTTATGTTTTTCAGCGCACCGCCTGCTAATAGCGCGGGATTGAGAAACGGTGTTAAAAAGGCAATCAATCCAAAATACGTGATAAATTTAAATAACATTAAGCCGCGATTCACGTAATCCACCATCTGCACACCGATATAAACTATCCAGCCAAAGAGCAAAGTGAAACTAATGGCCGCCGTCCATGGTGAAATTGACATACCAAAGGTCTGCAACAAATGCCGCAACAAATCACTCCCCCCTGCAATATAGGCGCACAAAAGCGAATAGAGTAATAAAAGGTAGGCAAGCCAAGCGATGAGTTGACCGATGGGGCCTATCGTTGCTTTCGCCATAGAGACGAGGTGACTACGTTGCGGCAACCAAAGATTCACTTCAAGCAAAAGCAATGCGCCAGACAACATAACGGCCCAGCAAGTAAAAAGTAGAATTAGAGAACCAATAAAACCAAGTTCCGCGGTTGCAATGGGAAGGGCCAGCATGCCGGCACCAATCGAAGTGCCAACCACCATCAAAATACAGCCGATTAATTTAAAATCTATCATTCCCGCCCCTTCGCGAACATAGCCTATAAGAATTGTCTTACATCAAAATGCAGATATTAGCTATGCTGTTAGTGATTCAGATCTAGTAATACTGCATTTATTGTTTATAATAGACTCACAAAAATACTATCTGACTTAAGATTAGCAAATTGATATGCAAACACTAGCAACCACCATCAAAACATGGGGTCAGGATCTTGGCTTTTCGCAAATCGGTATCACTGATACCGATTTATCGCCGTATGAAGCGCGCTTTCTAGCGTGGCTTGAAAAAGGCTTGCATGGTGAAATGGATTATTTAGAAAAACACGGCAAAAAACGTTACCGGCCAGCAGAACTCCTCCCCGGCACTATTCGTATCATTTCAGTGCGCTTAAATTATCTGCCGCCAGAGACATCCATCAAACAGGTTTTGAATAATCCGCAAAAAGCTTACATTTCGCGTTACGCACTTGGTCGTGATTATCATCAATTAATGCGTAAACGCTTAGAAAAACTCGCCGAAAAAATTAATGCGAAAGCAATGCAGCATGGTTATCGCGCCTTTTGTGATAGCGCACCCGTGTTAGAAAAACCCATTGCTGAAAAAGCAGGGATTGGTTGGATAGGAAAACACACGAACCTCATTAATAGCAAAGCGGGATCGTGGTTTTTTCTTGGTGAAATTTACACGAATTTGCCGCTGCCGATTGATGCACCCATGACGAAAAGTCACTGCGGTTCGTGTCAACGCTGCATCGATGTTTGCCCCACCGCGGCCATCATCGCACCTTATCAACTGGATGCAAGACGCTGCATTTCGTATTTGACGATTGAATTACGCGGCAGCATTCCACTTGAATTGCGTCCGCTTATTGGCAATCGCATTTATGGTTGTGATGATTGCCAATTGTTCTGTCCATGGAATAAATTTGCAAAACCAACGGATGAAAAAGATTTTCATCCAAGACATCAATTACATTCACCGGAATTAATCGATTTATTTGCGTGGTCAGGAGAAACGTTTCTGCAAAAAACTGAGGGTTCTGCCATTCGTCGTATTGGTTATGAATGCTGGTTACGTAATATCGCGGTTGCGCTCGGTAATGCACCGCGTAATGATATGATTATTGCCGCATTGAAAAGTCGTTTGCATCATCCGTCTGCGCTCGTCAGAGAACATGTTGAGTGGGCACTAGCGAGGCAAAGGGGTCAAGTCCGGACAAAAGACAAATAGCTTTTTGTCTTTTGTCCGGACTTGACCCCTTTGTTAACGCTTCATAACATCTTTATTAAATAAATGATCGCGATAATAACGCAATTCTGTGACTGATTCTCTAATGTCATCAAGCGCTAAATGACGCGATTCTTTTTTTAAACCATTATAAATTTTCGGCGCCCAACGTAACGCTAATTCTTTTAGCGTACTCACATCCACCATGCGATAATGAAAATAATTTTCAAGCTGCGGCATATAACGCGTTAAAAAGCGGCGATCTTGCCACACACTATTACCACACATCGGTGATTTACCTGCGGCAACATACTGTTCTAAAAATTTGATGGTTTCAGCTTCTGCTTTTTGTTCGTCAATCACACTTTCTTTCACACGCGTCACGAGTCCGCTTGCATTATGTTGTTTGGTATTCCATTCATCCATCCCGCTTAATAATTCATCTGATTGATGAATCACAAATGGCGGTCCCTCGGCAACCATAGTTAAGTCAGAATCGGTGATGAGGGTTGCAATCTCAATAATACGATCTTTTTCTGGATTAAGACCTGTCATTTCAAGATCAATCCAAATGAGATGGTCGTTGCTGGCTGACATACTAACGGTTTCCTTCTTCACTTGTGCTTGTCGGTTCAGGCAAAGGGGTCAAATCTTGACATGGACATCTAAAAACATCTACGTGACAAAGATGTCCATGTCAAGATTTGACCCCTTCTAATACTAGCACCGTTTAGCGACGTGAGGTAACATGCGGTCTCATTGTCTTGGAATATATACCCTATGTTTTCAATCGAAACACTGTTAGCACTCATTATTGCCTATCTTTTTGGTTCATTATCAAGCGCGATCATTGTCTGCCGTTTAATGCGACTACCTGATCCGCGCACCCAAGGTTCACAAAATCCAGGCGCAACGAATGTCTTACGCATTGGCGGCAAAAAAGCAGCGCTATTGACCTTACTTGGTGATGTTTTAAAAGGGGTAATTCCAGTCCTTGCAGCGAAATGGTATGGCTTAGCACCAATCGGTCTTGCACTTGTCATGTTTGCGGCTTTTATTGGGCATTTATATCCGATTTTTTTTCGCTTCCAGGGTGGCAAAGGCGTTGCTACTTTACTCGGCTGTCTGCTCGCCCTTTCATTACCGATTGCCGCAGCTTTTGGCGTCACCTGGCTCGTGCTGACGCTTGTATTCCGCTACGTATCACTTTCATCAATAGCAGCTTCCATGTTAACGCCGCTTTATGCGTGGCTCATCACGCAAAATAGCGCCTACGCCCTCGTGCTTGCCTTGATGGCTGTGATACTCGTTTATCGTCATCGCGGTAATATCGCTAAATTGCTTGCGGGGCATGAAACTAAATTGGGTGCGAAGAAGCAATGACAACCTGGTTGATGGCTCACTAGGCTTAGGGCGGGCTCAACTCGTGCAACGGCCAGCGGGCCCTGACATCCACCGTCAAATCCTCACGCTCGCCTGCCATTAAACGCTCGCAACCAACATAAGCAATCATCGCGCCATTGTCCGTGCAAAATTCAAGCCGCGGAAAGAAAAGACTCACGCCTTGGGATTGACACAAATCGTGAAGTGCCGCGCGCAATGCGCTATTTGCCCCTACGCCGCCAGCAATCACGAGTGATTTCATGCCAGTTTCTTTGAGTGCTCGACGACATTTGATAGTGAGCGTCGCCACAACCGCTTCCTCAAAAGCATAGGCAATATCCGCCCTGGTTTGCTCATCCTTTGGGTTGCCTTCGATGGTATTTAAGGCAAAGGTTTTAAGTCCGCTAAAACTCAACGTCAGCCCCGGTCTATCAGTCATCGGTCTTGGAAAACGAAATCGCCCCTTTTGGCCCTTTTCAGCGAGCGCTGCGAGCGCGGCACCGCCCGGATAACCAAGCCCCAGCAGTTTTGCTGTCTTATCGAAGGCCTCCCCCACAGCATCGTCCAGCGTATCGCCGATCAATTCATACTGGCCAAGACCTGCCACTTTAACGAGCTCGGTATGGCCTCCAGAGACCAGCAATGCGAGAAAAGGAAACGCGGGCGGCGTTGGCTCAAGGAAGGGAGCCAACAAATGGCCCTCTAAATGATGCACGCCAATGGTAGGGACATTTAAAACAAAACCAAGGGTTTTCGCAAACATCGCACCGGTCAATAAGGCACCGACCAGACCCGGTCCCTTTGTATAAGCAATCCCATCGATTTCATGCTGGGTGAGACCGGCCTCTGCTAAGGTTTTTTCAACGAGCGGCACCATTTTGCGCACATGGTCGCGTGAGGCAAGCTCAGGCACGACCCCGCCAAAAGGGGCGTGCACATCGGTTTGACTGTGCACCTGGTGAGCAATTAAGCCCTTTGCCGAGTCATAAACCGCAATCCCGGTTTCATCACAGGATGATTCAATACCTAAAACACGCATACACCCACTCTCGGTTAGATTCAAAAGGATTAGGGGATCGTATTCTAGCGTCTTTTGCAAAAAATTACGAAGGGGGATTCCCATTTTCCCCACGTACCCTTTGCATTTCGGTGCGTCTCCTATTAGAATGGCGCTTTCGTTTTTAAACCATATTTTTATTTTGACTAGGGTGAACCGTTTCCTATGCCAACCGTACGTGTAAAAGATAATGAAAATTTTGAATTAAGCTTACGTCGTTTCAAACGACTCTGCGAAAAAGCCGGTATACTCGCCGACCTAAGACGCCACGAATTCTATGAAAAACCAACCTGGAAGCGTAAGCGTAAAAAAGCAGCCGCTGTTAAACGTCATCAAAAGAAAATTTTGCGTGAAAACATTGCATTAGAGCGTGATCGTCAGCCTATCGGCACGGCTACTGGCAGTGGCAAAAAAGAGAAAGAAGCCGCTTAACGTATTGTGCATAGCTTAAGGGTGGGAATGATGACAGTAAGCATCAAGGAAAGAATCCTGGAAGATATGAAAACCGCCATGCGGGCCCAGGAAAAAGAACGACTGGCAGTCATTCGCCTCATGATGGCGGCCATGAAACAACGTGAAGTTGATGAACGCATTCAACTAAACGACGAACAAGTCATCGCCACCCTCAATAAAATGATCAAGCAACGCCGCGATTCAGTCTCCCAGTTTGAAGCCGGCAATCGCCCTGATCTAGCGCAAAAAGAAGCTGAAGAAATCCGCATTATCCAACAATATCTGCCCGCACAACTCTCAGAAGATGAGATTGTCGCTGCCGTTGCTGCGACTATCCAGGAAACCGGTGCCACTGGTGCGAAAGACATGGGTAAAGTCATGGGCGCGCTTAAAGCGAAGCTGCAAGGCAAGGCCGATATGACCATCGTCAGTGCCAAAGTGAAAGAAAAATTGGCGGGTTAACGTTAACCGAGCACACTCCTCTGTACCAAACACCTTGTTCGTGCAAATCACACCATTTTGCGCTAGTCTCTTAAGCTAGGTGCTTACCGAGTTAACCGCATGCAAATCCCACGCGACTTTATTGAATTACTATTGGCAAAAATTGACCTGGTTGAATTCATTGGCCAGCAAGTTCCTTTGCGCAAAAAATCAGGTAGTAATTATTTTGCGCGCTGCCCATTTCATAATGAAAAAAGTGCCTCCTTCTCCGTCAGCCAACCTAAACAATTTTATTATTGCTTTGGTTGCGGCGCGCATGGCAATGCCATTGATTTTCTGATGCAAAATGATCGTCTTAGTTTCCCGGAAGCAATCATTGCACTAGCAAGACACGCTGGCATGGAAGTACCGCATGAGGCAAATAATAAAAGTAAAAAACAAGATTCACTCCCTGCGCTATACGAACTGATGTCCAGTGTGACTCAGTATTATTACGATCAAATGCGAAAATCACCGCGTGCAATTCAATATTTAAAACAGCGCGGTATTTCTGGCGCCATCGCAAAACAATTTCACCTAGGCTATGCACCCACTGGCTGGAGCCACGTGTTCGATGAATTTGGTAAAACAGAAGAAGATAAAAAGAAATTATTTGATACCGGCATCATTATTAAAAAAGATAGCGGTGGTTTTTACGATCGTTTCCGCGATCGCATCATGTTTCCCATTCATGATTATCGTGGCCGTATCATTGGATTTGGCGGCCGCATCTTAGATCAAGGTGAACCAAAATATTTAAATTCTCCGGAAACACCTCTCTTTCAAAAAGGGCATGAATTATATGGGCTCCATCAAACACTGAAAGCGAATAGACAAATCAATCGCATTTTAATCGTCGAAGGTTATATGGATGTGATTGCGCTATTTCAGCATGGTATTACGTATGCGGTCGCAACGCTTGGCACGGCCACTTCATCACATCATATTGAACGTCTTTTCCGTTACACACATGAAATTGTGTTTTGTTTTGATGGTGATAAAGCCGGCCGCACGGCTGCGTGGCGTGCATTAGAAGTGATGTTTCCACTCATGCAAGATAGCTTGCAAGTTAAATTTTTATTTTTGCCAGAAGGTGAGGATCCTGATACCTTGATCCGAAAAATTGGTAAAGATCATTTTGAAAAATCGATGAATCAGGCGCTCACCCTTTCTGCCTTCTTTTTACAAACCATCGCGAAACAAAATGATTTAGCGACAATGGAAGGCCGTGCAGCGTTTGCTGCTGAAACCCTGCGTTACATCAAACAATTGCCGGCGGGTGTTTTCCAGGGTATTTTGCTTGATGAAGTAGGTAAACGTGCACGCATTGATATTAGCGAATGGAAAGCTAATTTAACGATGGGCAAAACACCTGACGTCATTCTTGAAAAATCATTACCTGAACAAAAGCATCAACTAAAATTACCGAAAGCACTGGAAATCGTGCTCATGTTAATCGTGCAAAAACCAGCGCTTGCTGTCTTAATCGATGAACCAATACAACCAAGTCATTTACCAGGCCTCTCTTTTCTCGCTGCACTTATCGCAATCGTTAGAACAAAACCTGATATATCAACAGCGATGTTAAGAGAACACTTCCGCGATCAAAAAGAAGAAAGTTTTATCGCAAGATTAGCAGGCCAAGAACATATGATTCCGGATGACGGGATGGAAAATGAATTTCTTGGTGCGATCCGACAATTGAAAGCATTAAATCTCGATGAATTAATCAATCAACTACTTGCTAAAGCGACACAAGATAACCTCACCGAAGAAGAGAAAATCAATTTAACTAACGCCATTAATCAAAAGAAATCACTCACCGCAACACAACACTCCTCCTCTAATCAGTAATTTTTTTTGCACGAGATCAGAATTAATATTTGATGGCTTTTTTTCTTAATGGCAAAAAACTATACAGCCGCTATTTGGTATTGTCACGTGTTACCTAGTCAGTCAACCTGATAAAAACTAAAAGTGAAATAATACAATTTGTTAGATGAAATGTGGCATTTATTGATTAGTATATTTTTTGCCATTGATGCATGACTTCTGTTAAAAAATGAGTAATAATGAAAGATTCGTGTATTTTTGTATGTATTTGCTATACTTACTGGGGTCCACTCTCATTTATTAATTTAGGTTGTTGATATGAATCAAGATTCCCAAAAAGAATCCCAGAAATCTCGTCTTAAAGAACTTATTTCCCGCGGTAAAGAACGCGGCTATTTGACCTATGATGAGGTCAATGAGCATTTGCCCGCAGACATCACTGATTCTGAGCAAATTGAAGATATCATTAGCATGATAAACGACATGGGTATCCGTGTCGCTGAAGAAGCGCCCGAAATGGAAGAACTCTTGCTGGCTGAGAATGAAGCAGCAGAAGATGAGGTGGCTGCTGAAGAAGTCGTCAATGCCTTGGCTATTGTCGAAGGCGAACTTGGCCGAACCACCGACCCCGTACGCATGTACATGCGCGAAATGGGGCGCGTTGAGCTCCTCTCCCGCGAAGGTGAAATCGCTATTGCAAAACGTATCGAAGAAGGCATCAACCAGATGCTGACAACGCTTGCTTATCAACCGCAAATGATCGCTGAAGTTTTAGCAGACTATGATCGCGTTGAAAGAGGTGAGCTGCGTTTAAGTGATGTGATTAGCGGCTATATCGAACCTAATTTCGAAGGTGATGAAGATGAAGAAACAGGCGAGGAAGAAGCCAGCGGTGAAAAAATAAACCCCAAAGAGAAAGCAAAAGAACCTAAGGAAGCAAAAGATAAAGTCAAAGGTGCAAAGCCTGATGAAGAAGAAGAAACGGATGAAACAACCGAGGGTGAAACTACTGATATTTTCGATGATGATGTCGGCCTTGACCCTGAAGTAGCAAAAGAACGTTTTGAAGGTTTACGCAAGCTTTACGAAGAAACCATTGCCGCTGAAAAGAAACACGGGCATGAACATAAAAAGTTTTTAGCAAAGCGCGAAGAACTTGCTAATTACTTCATGGACATTAAACTCTCGCCACGACAATTCAATAAATTATCGCGCAAAATGCGCAGTATGTTAGATGAAATTCGCTCGCAAGAACGTATGTTAATGGATTTATGCGTTAACAAAAGCAAGATGCCGCGCAAAGCATTCATCAGTACTTTCATTCGCAACGAAACTAATTTAGATTGGCTTGATCAACATAAAGGTAAGCCTTATTTGGCTGACTTAATGAAGCACATCCCTGAAATTCAGCGCGCACAGAGACGATTAATCAATCTCGAAGAACAAATGCGCATGACCATTGCTGATATCAAAGAAGTGAATCGACGTCTTTCGATTGGTGAAGCAAAAGCTCGCCGCGCGAAAAAAGAAATGGTGGAAGCTAACTTGCGCTTGGTTATTTCGATCGCGAAAAAATATACGAATCGCGGTTTACAATTCCTGGATCTCATTCAGGAAGGTAATATTGGTTTGATGAAAGCAGTCGATAAATTTGAATATCAACGCGGTTATAAGTTTTCAACCTATGCGACTTGGTGGATCCGTCAAGCGATTACCCGCTCTATCGCCGACCAAGCAAGAACCATTCGTATTCCTGTGCACATGATTGAAACCATCAACAAATTAAATCGCATCTCACGGCAGCTTTTGCAAGAAACGGGCCTTGAACCAACGCCTGAAGAATTAAGCCGCAAAATGAATATTCCGGAAGATAAAATCCGCAAAATTCTTAAAATTGCGAAAGAACCCATTTCCATGGAAACCCCGATTGGCGATGATGAAGATTCACACTTGGGTGATTTTATTGAAGATAACAATACGTTATCGCCAATTGATGCGGCCACCAATTTTGGTTTAATGGAAGCGGTGCAAAAAGTGTTGGGATCACTCACGCCACGCGAAGCGAAAGTCTTGCGTATGCGATTTGGTATCAACATGAATACCGACCACACCTTAGAAGAAGTGGGTAAACAATTCGATGTGACACGGGAACGTATCCGACAAATCGAAGCGAAAGCCCTGCGTAAATTGCGCCATCCATCACGTGCGGAACAATTGCGTAGTTTCCTGGAAGAGCAGGAGTAATATCAAACTGTGTCATGCCAGCGTGCTTTTAGCTGGCATCCAGGCTTTTCTCAGGTTCATTCTGGATGCCAGCTAAAAGCACGCTGGCATGACACAGTTTGATGAATGTTCTCACAATCCCTTCCACTACATTGTTGGCATAACAAAATGTTGCTTCTTTGCCACCTCTGGTAAATCCCAGCGCGCAGTAATGGTTTGTAAACGCGTATAAAATCGAATTGCCTCTTCACCATACATATGATGACCGCCGAACATTGAGTTCTTATTACCACCGAAGGTATGGAATGCAAGTGGCACAGGAATAGGTATATTAATGCCGACCATTCCAGCATCAATTTTTGCCGCGTAATACCGCGCAGCACTGCCGCTTTGCGTATAAATCGCAGCCCCATTTGCGTATGGATTTTGATTAATTAAGTTGACCGCCTCATCAAGTGTTTTGACGCGCACAACACATAGCACTGGACCAAAAATTTCTTTTTGATAAATTTCCATCTCAGGTTTAACATGATCAAATAAGCTGGCGCCGAGAAAAAATCCCTTCTCATGTCCTTTCACCATCACATGACGACCATCGACAACTAAGTCTGCTTTTTGTTTAATTCCGCTTTCAATTAAGCGAACCACATTTGCACGATGTTCTGCTGTAATAAGCGGGCCCATTTCAGATGCATGATCATCACTTGCACCGATATGTAATTTACTAATTTCTTCTTTTAAACCAGCAATTAATTTATTAGCTGTTTCTTCACCCACAACAACGGCAACAGAAATCGCCATGCAACGCTCACCCGCAGAACCATAGGCAGCACCCATAATACCTGAGACAGCACTCTTTAAATCAGCGTCTGGCATCACGACACAATGATTTTTCGCGCCACCTAATGCTTGTACACGTTTGCCATGCTTACTGGCGGTTTCATAAATATAATGTGCGATGGGGGTAGAACCCACAAAGCTCACTGCTGCAACATCTGGATGTGTTAATAAGGCATCAACAACCACTTTATCACCTTGCACGATATTGAATACACCATCAGGAAATCCAGCTTCTTTCACTAACTGCGCCAACAAAAGTGAAACAGAGGGGTCTTTTTCAGAAGGCTTTAATATAAATGTATTTCCACAAGCAAGTGCTAATGGGAACATCCACATGCCGACCATGGCAGGAAAATTAAACGGCGTAATACCAACGCAAACACCAAGGGGTTTTCGCATATCATAGCAATCTATTCCCGTTGAAATAGAATGAGAAAAATCGCCTTTTAATAATTGTGGCGCGGCACACGCATATTCAATGACTTCAATACCGCGTTGCACTTCACCAAGCGCATCAGATAAAACCTTACCATGTTCTCGACTAATGATGGCAGCAAGCTTTTCTTTGTTCTTTTCTAATAACGATTTAAGCTCGAAAAAATAACGAGCGCGCTTTAACGCACTGACATTTTGCCAAGGATGAAAGCTAGATTTTGCTGCTTGCACTGCAGCATCTACATCAGAAACAGTACCAAGCGCCGTTTCAGCAATGATTTCCCCTGCTGAAGGATTATATATTGGTGATGTTTTTTGACTGGTACCAAGTGTCAGCTCACCATTTATAAAGTGACTAACGATAGGCAGATTGGTTTTCGGATTTGTAAACGCTTGTAATTGTTTCACCGTACTTCCTCCATGAGATGTGCATTACGCACAATGATTTTCATTCATTAATAAGTTGGTTAATATGCGCATATGCTTTTTTTGCATAATGCAATGGGATTGCTTTTGCCGGGTCTTGCTCCGCTTCAACTAAATATAACCCAGCATAATCATGCGCTTTTAACGTATTAAATACGGCCTTAAAATCTATAAAGCCATCCCCAGGCACCGTAAAAACACCCGCTCTTACCGCATCCATGAAATTCCATGCATTTTGTTTGGTGGCTAGAAGTATGGGTTGTCTAATATCTTTAAGATGTACGTAACGAATACGGTTACCATATTTTTTAATGAGATTGACAGGATCAATGTCAGCGAATGCGGCATGGCCAGTATCAAGTAATAGTGAAATAAGTAGAGGACTTGTGTGCTGCATTAAATAATCAATTTCAGCTTCAGTGAAAACGCCGGTGCCCGCATGATAGTGATACACGATATGCATATTAAAATCATATGCAATACGCCCAATTTGATGTAACCCTTGTATGAGTGCGTGCCACTCAGCTTCATTAAAAACAGGTTTATGACTGCCAAGCACGGGATGTGATGTTTGTTGTATACTATGGCCACACTCACAAACATTAATATAACGCGCGCCTAGTGAGCGCAGAAAACTCATTCTATCTAAAAAATCAGATAAGGTTTTTTGATATTTATCTGGCTCAGTAAAATACGTACTAAACCAGGCCGAATAAATTTCCAAGCCATTTGAAGCAAGCGCGGCGTTGAGATCGTTCGCATTCTGCGGGTATTTATGCCCAATCTCTGTGCCTTTATAACCTGCCAATGCCATTTCTTCTATGCATTGTTTGAATGAAATATCACCGCCTAGCGATGTATCATCATCATTACACCAATTAATTGGTGAAATACCTAATTTAATTTTCATTAGCACATCCTTTAATATTGTCTTGCCATTTCTGTGCATCGAGCCATTGCCTCATAAGCTTCTTCAACTTTAGAAGATTGTGAAGTTTCAGCAATGCCTACCCGCCACCATGTTTCATAACCAGAAGACATGGTTTTTGGTAATACATCCATAATGATGACGCAAGTTTGTTTCTCAGCTTTTGCTGCTTTTAATGCAGGCAATAAGCCTTCATCCGTGGCGACATGGATGCTAGTAGCACCTAAAGCAGAGGCATATTGCTGATAATTTATGTTGATGTAATCGCCATCCAACCGACCTGTCGCCTTATTGCGGTAACGAAATTCATTACCAAAACCAGCGCTACCATTCCCTTCTTGCAAATTACGAATGCATTGATAGCCGTGATTATCAAACAAAATAACGGTTATTTTTTTATGTTCTTGTATTGCCGTAACTAATTCAGAATGCAGCATAATAAAACTACCATCACCGACAAATACATATACTTCACCATCGGTTGCTTCTTTTGCAAGTCTCACGCCAAGACCAGCGGCGACCTCATAGCCCATGCAAGAATACGCATATTCAAGATGATAATCTTTAGGTTGTATTGAACGCCACAAACGATGTAAATCACCTGGCAAACTACCGGCCGCACAGATGATCACATCCTCTTGTGTGACAAACTCATTTAAAATGCCAAGCGCGCGTGTTTGCAGCAAACCTGATGATGATTTGTTTTCAAGTTGGTAAAGCGTCGTAATTTCATTGTCCCATTTCGCTTTTAGTTTATGAATTTTTTCTTGATAAGATGATGTTGTGACATAATCATCGAGTTCTGCGGTTAATTGTTGCAGTCCCATTTTTGCATCACCTTTTAGCAGCATGCCATCCATTTTGAGCGCATCAAAGCGATTCACGTTAATATGAATCAATTTCATTCTCGGATGTTTAAAGCCCCATTTTGATGCCGTGGTAAAATCTTGTAATCGTGTACCGATTGCAATAATAAGATCTGCTTCTGCGGCTAATTTATTCGCAGCCTCACTACCAGTCACCCCAATACCGCCAATATTGTACTGATTAGACCAAGGCAGCGCACTTTTGCCTGCTTGTGTTTCAGCAACGGCAATACGATATTTTTCGACAAATTGGGCTAATTTGTCAGTCGCATCAGAATAATGCACACCGCCACCTGCAATGATAAGCGGATTTTTTGCTTCTTTAATTAATTTTACCGCTTCTTCAATGGCACGTTGTGACACGGCTTCACGATCCAGATGCCATAAACGTTTTTTGAAAAATTCTATGGGATACTCATAACTTTCCGCTTGCACATCTTGCGGTAGACACAAGGTGACTGCGCCAGTTTCAGCAGGATCTGTCAATACACGAAATGCATTTAAGCAAGCCATCATTAATTGTTCTGGCCGCAAAATACGGTCCCAATACTTACTCACTGGTTTAAAACAATCATTCACCGAAATGGTATAATCGTTCGATACTTCAAGTTGCTGCAACACGGGATCGGGTTGGCGGCAAGCAAAGATATCGCCGGGCAATAATAAAAGTGGAATACGATTGGTGGTAGCCGTGGCAGCAGCGGTGACCATGTTGGTTGCACCAGGCCCAATTGACGACGTACAAGCAAAAATACCGAGTCGATTTTTTTGTTTTGCAAATGCAATCGCTGCATGTGCCATGCCTTGCTCGCTGTGACCTTGATAATAAGTTAAGCCATTTGAATCATATTCCAATGCTTCACCTAAACCCGTCACATTGCCATGACCAAAAATACCAACGACCCCTTCCACAAATTTATGTTCTATACCATCTCTGACGACAAATTGATTAGCTAAAAATTTAAGTAATCCCTGTGCCATCGTTAATTTAATTGTTTTCATCCTTCATGACTCCATACACGTTTATTAGTGGCTTTTGTTCTTGTCCATGCATGTTCTTCACAAAATACAGGGACATGATAGGGATCATCTGGTAAATGTCTGATGAACCATAAGGTATAAAGTGCATAACCCGGTGCGGTACAATGTGAGTGTGTCTGTTTCTTAGTAATTTTATACGTATCATACTGGCGAATTTTAATTACCTCTTCGCCGCTTTCACCAAAGGCAAATCCTTGTGGTTCTGAGAAACGGTAATGATAAATTTCAGGTTGTGCATGATAATGCGGTGGATAACTAGACCAAGATCCTTGAAACGTAATAATTTCACCGACCACTAAATTTGATTCAGGACGATTGCGTTTATCAAATGCGGTGCGAACAATGCGATACGATGTATCATTTAGCAAACCCTTACCGCGATGATCGGATTCTAGCAAGTTATGTTTTTCAAATAAAATAGGCTTAAAGCGCGTTTGATTTTCAGTTTGTATGATTAATAGCTCAGCATCCGTCAACGCTTCTATTTGCACCTTCGTATTAGTGCACGTGTGCAAAACAATGGTATCTTCACTAAAATAATCGGTACGTTCCACTTGTTTTGAAGTGGTATCGTAGTGAAAAATCACACGACCAGTCATGAGCAAATAGGCTGATTCAAGCTGAGAGGTCAAATCAAGCTTCTCGCCTTTGCGTAATTTAAGACAATTGAAATCCATGCCTGTATCATCATGTGGTTCACCAATGGTAGTGATTTTTGTCAAGCCATCAGGAAAGCCATTGCGATGACTGACAAGAGATGTATTATTATTTTTTGTTAGATGATGCTTTTGATGCAATTGATTGAGCGTTTCACTTTTCCATAGCATTGGAACTTTATCGTAGTGATCAATAAAATAATTTAATTCATCAAAATACGGAATAGCAGGTGAACAACCATGGCGCGTCACGACCAATGCTCCACTCGCATTCGCATACGTGGTCGCTACCTCCCATGGTTTCCCTCGCAATAATCCACGCAATAGCCCTGACATAAATCCATCGCCCGCGCCTAACACATTGACGATTTCAACGGGAAAGGGTTTTGTTTTCATCGCTTGATTATCACGTTGTCGATAAACTTCGCAGCCTTTTTCACCTGTTTTTACCACAATCGGCGCATGGGTTAATTGTCTTATGTGTTGGATTGCTTGCACTTTATCTGAAGCACCACCTGCAATGCAAATTTCTTCTTCTGTACCAACAATCAATTGGCAAAGGGGAAGTATTTTTTGATAAGCCAAAGTCACGGCTTCACTTTCTTTATGGCGTGATTCACCATCACCTAGTGTCGTTAATCCCCAAAGTACTGGACGAAAATCCAAATCAATAATGACCGCCGTTTCATTTTCGATCGCCGTTTTTACCGCGTGCATGGTCGTTTCAAACATGCTATCCGTTGAAAGCCCCGTTCCGGTAATCAATAATGCTTTTGCTTCTCCAAATAAATCAGCGCGAACCTGTGCAGGCTTTAACTGCATATCAGCACAATCATTACGATAAAACATTAGCGGGAAGCGATCAGGCGGATCAATACCGAGCAAAACGAGTCCGGTTAAATGGTCCTTTGTTTCATATAATAATCGTGTATCTACATTCTCTTGTGTTAATGTATTTCGCAAAAATGTACCCATTTCATCTTTGCCGATGCAGGAAAACATCATGGAGGTCAATCCAAGTCGAGCACAACCGACGGCAATATTTCCTGCACAACCACCTAAATATTTACTAAAGTGAGTTGAATCGGCGAGCGTTGCATGAATATCATCAGAATAAAGATCGACGGCAACACGCCCCATACTAATAATGTCGATGGGCCGTGATACATGGAAAGTAAACGTTGTTTCATTCATCATGATGGCCTTCTGTTAATTTGACTGGCAACGCTGTATCAAGTGATTGTTTCGCAGCGAATGCGAGCTTTAATGCTTGCAAACCATCGAAACCGCTAACAGGGCTTTCTTCATGATTTAACCAAGCATGATAAAATGCCTGCATTTCAGCAAGATAGGCAGCTTCATAGCGTTCTAAAAAGAAATATAAGGGGTTGGAATGATAAGTTCCGGTTTTACTTAATTGCACGACCGCATGTTCCGTTTGATTATGTGCCATGAGTGATCCTAGAGAACCAAATACTTCTGCGCGTTGATCGTAACCATACACAGCTTGCCGGCTATTATCAATCATGCCTAAGGCGCCATTTGCAAAAGTCAGTTGAATGACCGCCGTATCAATATCACCGTACTTTGCAATATCAGGATTAATTAAGACTGCACCCTTCGCATAAACTTCAGTCACTTCAGCACCCGCTAAAAAGCGCGCCATATCAAAATCATGTATCGTCATATCCATAAACATACCACCGGATGTTTTGCAATATTCTTCCGTTGGGCAAACGGGATCACGTGAGGTAATATTAATTATTTGTGGTTTACCAATCGCCCCTTGCAACACGCGCTTTTTGATATTTGCAAAATTAGGATCAAAGCGGCGATTAAAACCAATTTGCAATAGTGTTTTATTTTTATTGACCATTGCTAACGCGTTTTCTACTTCTGCAATGGCGAGTCCCATTGGCTTTTCACAAAAAATTGCCTTGCCCGCCGTACTTACTTTCATAATCTGTTCAACATGCAAATGGGAAGGAGAGGCAATTAAAATCGCATCGATTTCTGTGTGATTTATTAAATCATCAATATTTTTTGTGATCATAGGAAAACCAATTCGCTTTGCCCACGTTTCATCAAGATAAGGATCAGCCATTCCCATTAACTGAAATTGCGGCATACGATATGCAATATTTTCTGCGTGTAATTTTCCAATGCGTCCTGCACCTATGATTCCAATTCGACATTTTTTCATCTTCATCACCTTTTATAAAACTGTTTCATTACTCGTTTTGACAGCCAAATCACCCAGTTTAACCGATGTAATGACTTGACCAAGTTCACGTAATTTTTTACCGGCAAGTAAATTTTCCTCGATACTTTCCAATGACGCCCTGGCTGTTTCTGGTAAAAAATAATAAGTGGTAATGGCTGCAAGTAAACAAATAAAACCGAACAACCAAAAGAGTTTCAATTCACCAAACGCATGAAACAGCGATAAAAATGATATCGACACGACAAAATTTGCTGCCCATTGCAAGACGGTTGCGATACTCATGGCAAGTCCGCGTATTTTAAGCGGATAAATTTCTGCAATGACTACCCAAAATAAAGAACCAACACTCACACAATAACCAATGATAAACGTCGACAATAAGACCACTATCAACCATTTTTCGTTGACCGCCAGACTAATCGCAAACATGCTAAATGCAGCAACAACACTGCCACTCAACATACAAAAGCGTCTACCGACTTTATCAGCAAATAAAAGCGTCACGATGGTAAAAATGAAATTTAAAAACCCTAACCATGAGGTGGCTAGAATGGCAGATTTAATGGGATGAAACCCTGCTGCTTCAAAGATCACAGGACCGTAATACATAATGGCATTAATGCCGGAAAATTGCTGAAAGATACCTAAACTTAATCCCAATAATAATACGTAACAAAAAGGCGGTTTTAGCAAGGATTGAATGCTACCGTAACCGTGTGATGCTATTTGTTCGATTTCAGTTAATTCCGTTTGCACTTCTCGCTGATTGCCGCGAATTTTATTCAGTACTTCACGTGCTTTTTCACTGCCGTAACGCATCATTAAAAAGCGCGGTGAATGTGGCACTAAGCACATACCTACTAATAAAAATGCGGCCGGAATCGTGCCGGTAAATAATAACAAGCGCCAACTGGATAAGCTCACATCATGCAACCAATAGCCAATGAGAAAGGAGACAGCTTGGCCAAAGGTAATCGCGATTCCATTCAGTAAAATAAGGCTGCCGCGCGTTTTGCGTGGTGCTATTTCAGCGATAAATAAGGGAGAAACATAAGAAGCGATGCCGATACAAACGCCGATTAAAAAGCGTCCGGCGTACAATACGGGTAAATCATTCGCGAGTGCTGATAAGAGCGAGCCCAGGATAAAACCGACTGCGACTAACTGCAGCAAGGTTTTGCGGCTCACTCGGTCTGAGACAATGCCACTCAAGGGAATGCCAACCATAGACCCCAAAAGACTCACGCTCACAATTTGCGCCCACTGAAAGTCTGATAGCGCAAATTGCGCTGACATTTGGTCTTTGGCGTTGGCGATCACGCTTGAATCAAAGCCGAATAAAAACCCGCCCAATGCGGCGATTGAGGCGACAAGCACAACGTAGGAGGAGGACTGGCGAGCGAGCAATTCCATGCGGAAATCCTTTTAAAACTAATCCGTGATCCGAGGGGGCTTATTATTGCCGAGCGGCAGCCTGATTTCAATCAAGCAGATAGAACAAAAAAGGCTAGAAAGCGCCGCCGGTTCGATATATCATTGGCACGCAAACTCGCACGGGCCCATAGCTCAGTTGGTTAGAGCAGAGGACTCATAATCCTTTGGTCCTAGGTTCAAGTCCTAGTGGGCCCATGTAGAATCAAGAGGTTACGAAACCTATCAAAACTAGATCGAATTCATGTAGAAGCAATGTAGAAAGTTAAGGGGTCTTTCCTATTTCAGGGGGCACACCATTTACATTGAATTCCAACATAACTTTAAAATCAATCTGTGAGGTTGATATTGGTTTTAGTGTATCATATATGAACAAGTTAGGTTGTTTTGTTGTTTAATTATTTGCTAGACTATGCAGCATTGCTGAAATGGCACGCTTATTTGGGGACTGATATGCAACGACAAGAAAAATATGAAATAAATGATAACACTAACTTTTCATTACCTTCTGATAAATTTGTAAAAATAGTACGCTGGGATACGAATTGCTTCCTAGAAAAATTTATACTAGGAATCACCAAAACACCCTCCGATCAGTTTCACACACCGCTAAGACAGGGTGGACATAAAGCTTATACAGTATTTGCTAGCGGCGTATATAAAAGAGGGAACAAGCCATCTCCATATCCAACAGAGCTGCTTACTAAAAAAGACGAATTTTCACAACATCAAGCGATGACATTAATCACGGATCAAGTGGATACGAATGTATTTGGACATGATAAAATCCGTGGTAGTAAATTGATAGGATTTATATTTGACCCAAATGATGCGCTAATTAATCGTATGTTTAGTAGGGACATAGGCAGCTTTGGTCGCCCCTATGAGTTTCACAGTGAAAAACTTGCACAAGAATATTATGAATCTAATGTCTTATCTGACAAACCGTTACTGCACTCATCTTATGAGGCGTTTAAACGTGCGGTTATTAAACAACCGAATCAGTGTAACGAAGTACTTGCTCGTGTTAAATGGAATGACAAATCAAGTGCTATTGGTATATTTAGTGATTCTTTTGAAGCTCGTTGTGTCGTGCAATACTATGCTGAACGTTTAAAACATAGACTTAAAATTCAATACACCGAATTGCTATCTACGCTAGAGGATGATTATGAAGTTCCAGTCTATTTTTATTTACCTAGTAATAATCTATATTGGCAGCCATATAGCAAACAAGATCAACATAAAGACAAAGAATATGCTAATAGTATTTTAGATAATGAGAAATTACTCAGGCAGCAGTTTGAATCTAGTAACTTTGAGTTCTTGTTGATTGTAAGTAATCCTGAAAATGTCGATAAATGGCAATTCGAAGGTGAGTCGATGTTATTTTGGCTAATTATGCACGGTCAGATTCATATTGCTGATGCATTACTGAAAAGAGCAGGGATGCCAAAATCAATTGAAGATATTGTAGCTGATGAATTTTTAAATAAAAATATAACACAAATCACCTTACCATCTCAGAAAGATTCAAAAACAAATATATTGCACATTGCTGCTGAAACAGGACGCTTAGAATTATTTAAGCTTTATGCAAAGCTATGCCCATCAGCTATAAATGAATTAAGTGACGATGGTTTTGCACCAATACATTATACAGCAAAATATGGTCACCAAGCATTACTAAGTTATTTATTAACACTTAATGAACTAAACATTAATTTACAAGATAAAAACGGATGGACAACTCTACACCATGCTATAGATTCAGATCAAATGGATATAGCAAAAATCTTATTACTCGATAATCGAATCAACGCTAATCAGCGCATTAAATACTGCATCAGTCCATTTCATATGGCGGTGGCAAGTGGATCAATTGATTTTATTAAGCTGTTGCTAGAAAACCCTAAAGTTGATAGCCAGGCAAAAGTCCTTATTTTCTTCAGTCCCATGAAGCTTGCAGTAGAATACAAGCGGGACGATGTCATTAACCTCTTAACTTTGGATAAATTAAATAAATATCTTGATGCCTTAATTAATAGAGAAGAAGAATACAAACCACGCTTTGGCGGATTATTTTGGAATGGTTACTCTAAATCTGTAAAAATGCAATCAGCAAATGCGTTAAAGTTACATTTGCTGAACGAAACTGACAATCTCGACTGTAATATGCGTGCTTTAAAACAAGGTAAACTAGGTGATATTGTGGATGCTTTGCCAAGTGATTATAAAAATAAATTAAAACTATAAACCAACATACTCTCACCTATATACTGGAACATCAAAAAAAAATTTCATCGTACTCCTTCATCCATTTATAAATCAGGAAGTATACCTTCAATTCTGAATAACCCCGCCCCAGCGCCTGACCACCCTATCATCGCTTTACGGTGTGAGAGGGTGGTCAGGCGTTGGGGCGGGGCTTCGGCACTCGATGAAATCTAGCTTTTTGCTTTTTCTGGATAGCGAAATGGATTCGAATTTTATTCCACAGATTTTCCGGTACTTCATCCTATTTTAATGCACGCCCCACCTCACCCGACAGAACTGTCAGAAGTATTATTGTCAGTTGTGTCGGATGGTATTTTAAATACTTTGATCATACGAAATTTCGCTGCGAGCTTTTTCACTTTTTCAAAAACATCGGGCGCGCAGAAATACCAAACTTCATTAATCTCAAATTGGCATACATAATCGGACAGAATATCATCCAATCGGTTTTTACTTTTCATGGTCAACTCAACTTCAATAGCAATTTGTTTGCCATCAGGCAAAAAGAATAATGCATCTGCATAATGTCTATCCCTATTCCTACCCACTCGCGGCATGGAGCCTGTCTTTCTCATCGCGCGCTCACTCATCCAATGGGCATCAGGGTACTCTCGCATGAGCTTGATGTAAATTTCGATGACCGCTATCTGATGTTCATAAATACCGACAGGTACTTTATCCAGCCTGGGCAATCCAGATATCTGCGCGCCCTGACGAGTCACTCGATAAATGCCATGACGATGATAAAATATTCTTTCATGTATCACATAACCACGTTTAACCAATCGCTGCATAATTTTATATGCTCTAGCTTTATTTAACCCAAACTGCTTTTCAATTTGCGGTATTTCACAAAATCCAAATTCATTAATAAATTTTATGATCTTCGTATCTCTATGCTCATACATAATGATTCAACTCCTCATCAAAAAAAATATTATGTTTGTTCAGTTCGCTTCGATGTGCTGGTCGCTGCTGCCTGACCAACCAATAAGTCACAGACGCTTTTATTGGTTGGTCAGGCAGCAGCGAATAGCGCTAACATCGATACTGTGGGGATTTTTTTGTTTTACCCACGACAATGTGAATAACCACATCATTAGCTAGAAATCACAATTTCTAATACGCGCCATAAACACCCCGACAGAACTGACAAAACGATTTCTGTCAGTCTTGTCGGGTGGCATTACGTGCGTATTTAAAATTTATTCCGTCTTCACTTTGTCACGGATTAATTTTGGATTAACAACGTACACTGGTGATTTAGGTCGCCCGGTTGATTGCTGATGAGATGCCACACCTAACCAATCCGCATCAACTAATTCTTCACAAGCTTTTTGCACGATTTCTCGATTCTCTAATAGCGTCCATTCTTTGCGATATATATCTCGCACTGAAAATATCAATTGAAGTTCGCCTGCCAGAATTTTATTACCTAATTTAATCGCAGCCTGTTGCACAATCGAATTTGCCATCCCATAAATTCGACGTGCATGTTGCTCAAGATACAAAACCCATACCCATGCCATTCTCACCGATTCAACTGTAATATGTTGACTTGGTTGACCATCTGCAACCGTAATGAGATGGAATATCAATGAAAGACTTGGCATCAAACTGCGATATTTAGATAAGTGTTCAAGTAATATTGGCGGATCATCTTTTTGTAATTGCGTTTGCTCTAACGTACTCAACCATTCATTAAAAAAAGCCTGTGCTTCCTCGTTAAATCGATAATAAGCATATCGATCACCCTCATCTTTACACGCACCTTCTCGCACAAAATCCATTGTGGCTAATTTATGAAAGATAGAATTAGCACGTTCCTTAGCTTGTCTATTTGGTGCACGATCAATCAATTGCCAATGTTTTAATTGATCAGGATAAATCAGCAGTTGAAATCGTTGCAGCAATCCATCATTATCAATCCCACGAATGGCACGATCGAGATAGTGTGCAAGCTTTGCAGGTTGTATATTGCCAAATATAGATAAGCAAAGGTTTTCAGTATGCACGGTGCCGCGACTAATTCGATCAGTGGTGAGAGAACCATAACCATTCCAAGCTTCAAGGAAAAAGGCGCGATCGCCTTCGCGCCCTTCCCTGTCCCAACTTGAAAGTAAACCCACCAACTCATCACGATACAAAAGTAGTCCGCGTGGATTTTCAGCTAATAATTCACTGAGTTTCTCAATAGTTGCGTCATTAGTTTTATATCGTTTCCAAATGGGCTTTAATGGCTCTTTGACTTGCATTAATTTTTCTTTGAGTGACAAGGTATCAAAATCATTTGTAGATGATTTTCGTTGCAACGCCTGCTTGCTTGATTTTACCAAAGCATCTTTCAGCGCTTCACGGCCTGCCTTGTATAGCTCCATATCTGCTAGATAGCTCGCAAATTCCGCATCAAATGCTTTCTTTGCTGCCGCCTCAAGCTGCCCCAAAGGATGCAACGCTTCTGCTACCGCAGGTGATTTCAGTTTGCCAGGATGACCCACTAAACCTCCCCAGAGATTGGGAATAACCAACCAATCATCGTGTTGTTTGGGTTTAATCCCGCAACCGGTGCCAATGATTGCAGCTGCCTCAACAATCGCTGTAATCGCAATATAATCTGCTGGGCATTGCATACGCTCTGAAACATCTAATATCCAATCACGAAAAGGGGCGGGGAAATTACTCTCATGCAATGACACAACGGGATGCAAGTCATTGCGCAATGGCATGGGCTCGCTCCAATCGGTGATGTCATTTGCTTCGTCTTTACTGTTTTTGCTGTAGATTGTGGAAAATAAGCTTGTTAAAGACATATCAACACTCCTTTTGATGCTGTTGTTTTTTTTAATAGTTATCTTGAGCGTAGCGCTTGTGCCGTTGATTGAACTGCCACCTGTTTTTCTAGCCATGCGCGGATTTCTGCTTTTCGGTAACGGACTAGGTGTCCCATTTTGATGAATGGCACGCCGATACCCATCCAACGGTCACGCTCAATTGTTGCAATTGAACAACTACGAATGGCCGCAACAGTGTCCTGAGCAAACATCATCCAATCAGGGGCTTGTTCGTATTCTTGGATAAGGGTTAAGCGGGGTAATTTAGTTTTCATTATGAAGCTCTCCTAGCAGTTAAAAATGACTGAGGTCGCGAATGATAATATAAATATACATTTAGTCAAGTTAATGATAATAAATATTTACATTAATGCTTATTGGTACTATTTTGTATATTTATATTACACATTAAAACTATTGATTGCATTAATCCATTACTATGTGTATCATTTGTGCGCATTAGAGAGGCTCATTTTAGGACACCTATACAATGACTACACCGAGGACAGTTAACCTTAAAACCATGAATGAATGGCCCAAGCGCATTAAGTTACGCATGAAGGCTTTAGGTTTAACTCAAGAAACTTTAGCAAATAAGATGGGGCTAACTCGCGGCGCCATTACTCATTACCTGTCAGGCCGCAGAATGCCGCCATATAAGCAACTTGAAAAAATGGCTGATATCCTGCTAACAGATGCCGCGTGGCTGCAATTTGGCCTTGCGCGGGAACTTGATCCAGTAACCAACACTTTGCATTATAAAATCCTGGATGACTTGCCAACACTTCATCCCATCCCAATCATTTCATGGGAGCAGATTGATGTTATTGCTGATACGAATTTATTAGACCGTAGCAAAGTGACCGATTGGGTTCCGCGCATGTACAACGATGGCTTACAAAGCTTCGCCTTATACGTTAAAGGCGATTCAATGACATCACCGTATGGACACATGGACAGTTTTCGCGAAGGTGATCTTGTGCAATTTGATAATGATCATACGCCCTCGAATGGTAAATATGTCATTGCGATTTTACCCGGCGTAAATGAAGCGATATTCAGGCAATATGTGATTGATGGTGGAATACAATATTTGAAGCCTTTAAATCCACAATATCCATTGATTCAAATCGATGATAAGACGCGGATTTGTGGCGTTATGATTTATTATATTTGTTCTTAGTCGAAATAAAGTATCAGCGTATAACACAGCAATATATGAGGAGAACTTACCATGTTATCAAACGAAGCGCGCGAAATTTTAGAACTACCGGAAAAATCTGACTTAAACGAACCTGAGTTAAAAAAAGCATATAAGCGCCTCTCAAAAAAATTTCATCCGGATAAATGGGCAAACAAAAGCAATGATCAAATTCAATATGCAACTGAAAAATTCAAACAAATCAGCATGGCGTATCAAACTCTGCTGGCATCACTATCTGGCAATCATAGTAATAAATATGTTTATTTAGATCCTATGCAAGTTTTCAATCAAATTCATAAACATGCTTATGACAATGAAAATCCAAAGGATAATGAGGCTCTTTTTTGGTACGGTATGTTTATGCATAGTGGAACGAATAAAGACAAATACAAGCTTGGCATCCTATGCGAATCAATTATATTTGGTCAAAATGAAAATAAGATAGGCTTTGCTTCAGACCTTAGCAATATAACATTCAACACTACAGATGAATTAAGAAAAAAACTAAAATATATCCCTATTGTCGAACCAAACTCACTCACTATAGTTAGTGCAATTTTACCTGACGATACAAAAGAAATAAAAAATGTCCTGATTGAAACAATTCAAAATACACCACAGATAGAAAAAGTAGATTACCCAGAAAATATGTTCAATCAGCAAGAAGTGATGCGAATCGAAAGCCATATTTACCCCAAAGAAGAAGCACTAAAAGAATTTCTAAAAAATTCTAATGAATTTGCAAAAATGAAAGAGTTAGCAAGAGAATCATCTGTTACGAACACACACCTCAGCGAACAGTTTCAGCACATGGTAGATGAAATTAACAACGCACGCACTTTCTCTGATATTTTAAAAGTAACAGAAAGGTACGACTTCGAAAACAGCAAAGACCCAAGCATTCAAATGCTTGGTGCTACTGGAGCGAACTCAGTGCTCTATATAGGCAGCTTCTTTAGCAATAACACCTGCTTTGAATACTATGCGGCAACCCTTAGAAGTAACGCGATTAAAGCAATGGCTAAATATAACGATACTGTTAATCCACAAAATACGATTACAGACTCATGTAAAGAAATGCGAAAACTTCAGTAATCCCTTATAGCAACGTGCTCATGCCTTGCATTAAGCAAACCGCAAATGCGAGGCATGGCTAAAAAAACTAAGCCACCCGCTCAATCCGCTGATATATTCGCGCATGCTCACTCCCATACGTCCAATGTTTGCTGCATGTTGAGCCAGCTTTCAGGTGTGGTACTAATACCCTGTAACCCAATCTAAATTTGATTTTTGCTACAATTTCCAAAAAGTGCGTCGGGGTTGGGTAAAAAATGAATAACTATCCACCCATATCTATACAGATGTGTTGTAATATGCTTGTAACTACCATCATATTTCACAATCAAACTCCGATCACCTAGCGATCAGATTCACCCCATACCCAATTCAACTCAATCTTGCACATGCATTCAGTTTTATGTACCATTTCGTCTCGAACGTGTCATGACTAGGAGAAAAAAATGTTTCGTTGGTTTGCAGAGACTGCCTATAAAAATATGCCCTCAAGTGAAGGGCAAGCATTAAAGGATTTTTTGAGTAACTCGCACGAGCTCGCAAAAATGAAAGAGCTGGCTTTATCCATCAAGCCTAGTGCGACAACTTCAGTTCATTACAGTGCTGCTGATAATTCAACTACTACTAAAGTTACAATGCATAATGAATGCAAGGACATGGTTACTGAAATAGATAACGCACTCACTTTTTCTGATATCTTAAAAATAACAGAGCGATTTGACTTTGAGAATAGCACGGATCCTAGTATACAAAAAGTTGGCGCTTCAGGGATGAACTTCATGTTACGTATGAGTAGCTATGTTAATAATGAAGCCTGTTTTGCATATTATGCGAGTACTTTTAGAAGTAATGCGGTGCAGGAAATGGCTAAACTAGGCTACAATGCAGACATGAAAAATCCGTCTGAAAATGCTATCAATAGCATGAATCCGCAGAACAGCAAATAAGCGGTATTATTTCCTAATCTCTTCTTACAAATCCTTTCATGCCCTTTCCGCAAGACTGCGGAAAGGGCACA
>MGYG01000073.1:2565-20256 GCA_001801635.1 Gammaproteobacteria bacterium RIFCSPHIGHO2_12_FULL_43_28 | reverse complement strand
ATATTTCGCAAAAAACCATCAAGCAGGATGTTAGCATTTTAACCGCCGACCGCATGCAGGGCAGGCTTGCTCTTCTGAAAGGCGATGCGTTGGCCGTGGAGTGGATAAAGAATCAATTTAAACAAATCGGGCTAAAGCCTGCCGCTCAGAATAGTTATCTACAACCTGTTAAGCTAATTGCTTTTATGCCGGATAAAGAGCACAGCTATATCTCACTAGATGCATCGGGTAAAACCATTCGCTGGAAAAAGCCGGATGTCACAACGGATTATCGTGACAATATCCATCTGCAAAGCGTGGTTTATTTTGCAGGCTACGGAATCACCGCGCCTGATTTAAACTACGATGATTACAAGGGGATTGATGTAAAAGGTAAAATCGTCCTGATTTTTGAGCATGAGCCACAAGAACGAAATCCTGCTTCTATTTTTAATGGCACAGGCAATACCATTTATGCGACAAACCGGATCAAGGCATTGAATGCACAAAAGCACGGCGCCATCGCCGTGCTAATCGCACCGGAGCCAAATCGAAAACATCTCTCTAACCTTGAGCGCTATAATCGTATCGGTGGTTCCGTGTCACGCAAAAAACCCATTCCCTCAATGGCACTTTTGCAAGATGAACTGCATATTCCAGTAGCGGTCCTATCTGATAAAGTGGCAAATCAGATTGCTGGCAAATCCATTTCTCTTGCAAGCTTACAAGCAACGATCGACAGTAGTCTGGCACCACAATCAACGGCCATTCCAAATGTGACCGTGACGATACACGATCAGATAAAATTTAAAAAAGCAGGCATTAGTTATAATGTTGTCGGCTTATTGGAAGGAAGTGATGCCGCATTAAAAAAGGAAACGATTATTGTTTCAGCGCATCATGATCACGATGGCATCAGTGGCAAGCAAATTTGGCATGGTGCTGATGATAATGCCTCCGGTACCGTTGGGGTTATTACACTTGCGCGTGCTATCAAAACTAATATGGATACTAAACAGGGGCGCAAATTAAAGCGTTCTATTTTATTCGTGGTTTTTGCTGCAGAAGAACGTGGTTTGTTAGGTTCATACGAAATGGCAGAACACCCATTACGCCCTCTTAAGTCAACACGCGCCATGCTTAATTTTGACATGATTGGCCGCAATGAAGCACCAACGCCGCAAACGAACGGTATGATTGATATTCCCATTGAGACCAACAATCGTCTTAATTTAATCGGCGCACATTACAGCCCTGATTATAAAAATACCGTTGCACAACAAAATGAGTATGTTGGTCTGACACTGGATGACAGGTTTGATAATGAAACCGCATTGAATGTCTTTTTCCGCAGCGACCAATTCCCGTTTGTGTTACGCCAAATCCCAGCACTTTGGTGGTTCACTGGTTTTCATCCCGATTATCACCACATAAGCGATACGGCGAATAAAATTAATTATGCCAAGATGCAGAAGATATTGCGTTTAGCGTATTTGTCGACATATGCATTTGCGAATGATGTTACAAATCCCGCATTTATTAAAAATCCTGGGGGAAATTAACTTGACCCCTTCCCTGCCCACCCGTCCTTGCGAGCACTCACGCAATCCCAAAAACCTTTTCAACGGTTGGACGAATAGATAACGTACTGTAACGTACATATTTTCCATCTTTTTTACCATTTGCCAATTCACCGTTAATCACAAATGCCCAGGTGCGCCACGCATCTGGCATATCACTTTCATGTTCCATCCATGCCTTGCCAAGGCCACGGCCATGATCGGTGGTGATGATGATCATGGTTTCTTGTTGCAATTTTTCTGATTTAATTATTTTGAATAGTTTATCAAGTTCACGATCATAAAATCGTAGCGTTTTCTGATAGTGTTTTATATCACCGGCATGCGCATATTCATCAGCATCATTTAATGAAATCCACAAAAACTTTGGCTTATATTTTTTGTAATAATACAAGGCTTGTGCCATCGTATATTTGTCCCAGCGCGTGTCATCACCCTTGTATCCCTTGATTTGCCGGAGATTCAACGACTTCATGGTTGGATCAATTTCATACGTATAAGGATCATGCATCGCTCGAGTGCCGCTATTTGAAAATGCAGAGCCCAATTTATTTTGGAATGCATAATCGATGACCTCCCAAGAAGCGATACTCGCTACGTCTGAACGTTTCAAGCCGGCTTTTTTGATTAGCCTCTCTGGAAAGGTTTCAATCGCTATTTGGCTACAACTATTTTCGAGACAATTCGGAACAGCGCCTGACATTTGACTCTGATAAGATGGCAAACTGTATGGTATTTTTGCCGCAACTTCCATAATTCGATTAGAATCTGGCGCGCCGTAAATCACCGCGCTTTTAGCATAGTCGTGCCAAAATATCGGCATAAATTCTTTATGACCAAATATTTCCTGCCTTCTAACCCCGTCAAACGTAATATAAATCACACGCGTAACAGGATGATCAGACTTTGTTATTGCAAAGGAAAATACGGGTAATAGCGTTAAAATAAAAAAGATAATCGTTCGCATTGTCGTATCACTTGAATAGGATTGAGTAGAACAAATTTTTTACATATGTAAAAAACCAAGTTCGCTATTCTGCTATATCACTGACGCGTTTTGCAACCTTTATCATGGCCGTTCTGGTCTGATTTTTGTCGGAACGATTAATCGTCACGCATCTCACCTGACGGCTGCGAGGCATGATGTGGTAGTGATTTTACCAATAGAGGCTTAATGGAATCTTAACGCAGGATGGCTTCCGCATAGAGTGCTTTCAAAATAGTAGCTGCTTCCTCATGATCTAATGCTGCAATTCCTTCATATAATGCAATAATTGCTTTGGCTGATTCTGATGGATTTTTCAGTGGTAAGGTAACTTCAACAAAGGTATTCGCTATTACCGCATCACCATATTCTTTGGTTAATCGACTGAAGACGGTATCTATTTGTTGATTCATTGCATCAGATAATTGAACAATTTCTCCTTTTTCTGCCTTATTGATAGAGCCGGATTCAATAATGGCTTGCTTTGTCCGCATCATTTCAATCACTGATGATTCCGGAATCGCGCTGCTTAATTCAGAGAACGAATAATCCACTCCTGGTCGATTAGGAAATTCCATCATGATTATAAATTCAGGATTTTTATCATATAACATTTTATAAAATTTAATAGTCGCTGTCAGCAAATGATAAACGGATTCATTCGATGCATACGGCAAGCTTTGTTCAAGTGCATAATTGACCAACGTTCCCGATGCTTTTACTTCATCGTCATATTTTGTGGGTGAATCTGCTGGAATATTGGATTTAACATAGTCGATATACTGGCTAAATTCCTCAGGATAATACTTTTCAATGACGGCATAAATAGGATACTTATCGATTGTCGCTGACTGATACTGAGTTAAATGCTCATGTGGAAAAAGATAAAATCGCATTAAAAAGAAAATAACAATGAATAAAACCGCTGCAACAGGATAACGCTTCTCGTTATCTTTAAAGGAATAATGCGCTATGATACCAGCGATTACGACGGCTATAAGTGCAATAACAATCGTTGATAACATTTCATGCCCCTTATGTTCCTTTAACTACGTGTTATCAAATAGCTCTTTTCAACTGACTCCCATACTCTTATTTTATCATAAAATAAAGGGGTCATACGTAGATGATTCATCAGTAAATTTATCAGGTTACACCCTCGCTCATTTGTAATAAGGTATTTAAATGCGCTTCTAGCTGCTCTAGCAGGTGTAGACGTTTAGCATCACCAAACGAGGCGATTTTCAGCATTGTCATTTTTTCATTAAACTCATCCGCCGCCTTCATTAAACGTGTACGGCAGAATTGCATCCATTCATTTTTCTCATGCATTGTTAACGTGTCAGGAAAATTCCGCGCTCGATAGCGAAATAATAATGTTGGCAGTCGTGTATCACGAAAAGCAAATTGGTGTGCTGCTAATTCACGACCATTCATCGCATGGATTTTATGCATTTTTTCACGATCGACGTCGCCAATGAATCCACCGGCATAAAGTGCAATCTCAGGATCGAGCGCATCCTTTTTTTCTGTTATCGTGAAAATATCTTGCAACTTCTGCGCCAAGCTATCCACCTTCGCTAAGCGAAGGTAGTGTTCTTCGCATGCTTTTCTATCAATGTGTAAACGTGCTGCAATTACATCAGTCAAAATATTTGCCGAACATACAACAGGACAATGATTAATTTTAATCGATTTAAGTGGGATACGCTCAACCTCGAGTTCATCTTTTGCTGAAAATACACGTCGTCTTATTTCATCGATATTGTGTTCGATTAATGGCGCAGGATCAACGCTGAGATCGTAACAAATAATTTCATTTTGATTACTTTTGCTCGGTGTGATAGGTAATACAAACGCTGCGCATCCGCGTTCCGCTGCATACATGCGTGAGATATGTAAAAAAGGTTTACCATCGTTGCGTCTTAAAAAATCTATTACGGCCTGTTTTTTACGTAATGAAAATAAATAATCAAATAACTTTGGTTTTTTTTCTTTGATCAATTTTGCTAGCGAAATCGTTGCATACACATCAGATAAGGCATCATGACTAGCTTCATGGATAATATTATTTGCACTGGTTAAATCTTCCAATTTAAATGAAGGCTTACCATCATCGTGCTGTGGCCAGTTAATGCCATCAGGTCTTAACGCATAACAAGCGCGAACCATATCAATAATGTCCCAACGTGAATTGTTATTATCCCATTCCCGGCGATAAGGATCATAAAAATTTCGATAAAGCAGATGTCTTGTGACTTCGTCATCAAAGCGAATGCTATTATAACCAACGCCGCACGTGCCTGGTGTTGCGAATTCGCGATGGATATGAGCGGCAAATTCATACTCAAGCACACCTTTTTGCTGCGCTAGTTGCGGTGTGATACCGGTGATCAAACACGCTTCTGGTTCTGGCAATAAATCAACGGGTGGCTGACAATACAAAATTTGTGGCTTGCCAATCACATTTAAATCCATGTCGGTGCGCAAACCTGCAAATTGTGCTGGCCTATCTTGCATAGGATCACTGCCCCATGTTTCATAATCATGCCAATAAAACGATTGCATTACATAGACTCCCCATTAAAATAACACTTGAACTGATTTATAAATGGTAACTTATCTTTCTATAAAGGACTGTATGATGACAAAAATTGCCGCTATTCAAATGTGCTCCACCCATGATCTCAAAGCCAACTTAGCCATGGCAGAGTCACTTATCGCAACGGCAGCAGCAAATCATGCAGAATTAGTTGTGTTACCCGAGAATTTCGCGCTGATGCCATTGCAGCCACGTGATTACCATTCAATCAAAGAATCTGTTGGCAACGGTAAAATTCAGACACGCTTGGCACAACTCGCAAAAAAACATCATATCTGGCTTGTCGCTGGCACGCTACCTCTCAAGGGTAATAATGGTACGAAGCTACGCTCTGCCACACTGGTATTTAATGCTAAAGGTGAGTGTATCGCACGTTACGACAAAATTCATTTATTTGATGTCAAACTGTCTGATACTGAACAATATAATGAATCAGATATTTACGAGCCCGGCAATCAGCTTGTACTCGTCGATAGTCCTTTCGGTAAAATTGGGTTAGGCGTTTGCTATGATATTCGCTTTCCTGAATTATTCCGCTTTCTCTGGAATAAAGGCGCTGAAATATTTGCTCTCCCCACTGCATTTACTTACAAAACCGGTGAAGCGCACTGGGAAACGCTTGCGAAAAGTCGAGCAATTGAAAACTTCTGCTATTTTATTGGTGCAACCCAAGCTGGTAAACACACTAATGGACGAAAAACATTTGGTCATCCCATTATCGTTGAGCCTTGGGGTAACATTATTGCTGAAGAAAAATCACCAATACCTTGCATCATTTATGCGGATACTGATTTAAAAAAATTGCATCAGATTAGAAATTCAATGCCAACTTATGATCATCAGAAAATATTTTTTGATGTTGGCAGACTTTCCACATAAAAAATTAGCGGCTCTGATAGATATAATAAACGTCAACGCCTGTTTCAACGGTACTTGCTTCCGTTTCAATGGCAAAGCGTCTACCGATGTTTCGTCTGAAATGTAACGCTTGTACTGAATTTAACATGCCGACCTTGAATACATTTTTTTGACCTGCTGAATTATCCGTATCCTCCGTATCGCTAACATTGGGATGCGATAAATTTATTCCGGAGGCAATAGCACTCAACACTGTCAAGCCAGCGCCGGTTAAATTATTTTGTGAAAAACCAAAGGCAAGATAAGCAAGAATATCATCCTGACTCATCGGCGGCTCTGAAATAAGTTCAATCTGAGGATTATCAAGCGTCCCACGTATCGATGCGCCAACTTTAACTGCATTTTTATCCTCTGTACCAAGAATTTTTCTAAAAAGTGTACCTGGCTGTGAAGGGTCAACGGTTTTCCAAGCGCGTATATCAATGCCTGGGTTATTTAATAAATTACCGAGATAAATCAAGCGGCCTTCCTTGATATCCAGTAATTGATTATAAACCTCGTACGATCCGGTGATAATGTGCAGCACGCCGGCACCGGTTGGCGATCCACCTAGTGTTTGTGTGACAACAATTTCGCCGCCTACCGTCGCGTGTAAATCTTTGTAAGAGACAACAATATGATTTCCCAATAAGAGTCGAATCCGCATCTCTAGCTGTGTTGGGAACGTTGGTCGCTCGGTTTGACGATGGACAAACTCCACTTCTGATGGCAGTTGAACCGCATCTCTAATGTCATCCGTTTTGATTTCAAGAAATGGAATGACCAGATCACCTGTCACCGTAAAATGATCGCCGTCATTAACAATGATGACATTGGGTGAACTGGTAATATTATATTCTTTCAATTGCACTAATTGTAATTGATCACCCGTAAGATGCAGTTTTAATGGAAACGCTTGATGAAATGGATTTATCTCACCACTGAGATGACCGATGCCACTACCCGATAAAAAGCTTCCTTCAAACAAAAGTGGACTGCCTTGCGACATTGCACCCTTAAGATTAATGTGATGAGGTCGAATACCGAGTTCACGTATAAAAAAAGCGCCTTCAGATAAGGTCAAATCCGCTTCGTACTTAGGTTCTTTTAATGTGCCACTGATATTGATAACACCCGTTAATCGACCGTCGACTTCCCTTAATTTCTTTGTATTAATAAAATTAGCCAACCGGGTAATATTGAGATTGATTTTTCCGGCCAATTGTTGTGATGGATGTAATCCCACCAGTAGAATCGCTGGAAATGTCATTTTACCACCAATCGCATTCCCATTATTCAGGTCCATCATAAAATCAGACAGCAAATCGTTCTCTGGCCATGCAGAAGCAATATTGATATCAATCGCTGGTATTTGCATTTTTCCAATAAGAACTCGTTCAGAATATAATTTAAGATGACCGATTTTAGCATTTGCATCGGCGGTCAAGCTGCCATTCACTTTGTTTAACGTAAACCACGGTGTCTTTATTCGCTTGCCTTGCAATAGTGCGCCTGTTTTCAGGACATTCCCAGTTTGCAGCATGCTGCCTTCCAATCGCACCATGCCCTGAAAAGCAGGATCAACGCGTTGCAAATTAGGAATGTTAATTAACCAGCGAAGATTAGTATGTGGTTTTTCTAGCAACCCTTGCGCAGTTAAGGTGGCATCAGCCAATTGAAAATTTAAGTGATTGACATGCCAAGCATCACGATCAAATAAAATAGAAGTTGATCCTGATAATTTATAACCGTGCAATGTACCGCTCAGTTGATCGACACTGAGTGTCCAGGCCTTATTCTGTCCTTGCCATTCACCTTGACTCATTAATTTAAAATTAATGGCGCCAGATTGTCTTGCAATAAAACCGGCAGGATCAATACCACTACCCATCATGGATAATTGCCAAGTAAAGGCGGGCTGCCACTGAACTTGATATTGACCGGTTATTTTACCCTTATTGAGCAAAGTGGAAAAATCATACTGCCCCGCATTTTTTCTACTAAATTCCAGTTGTGCAAACGTAAATATTCTATCATCTAGCTGAATAATCGCTTTATCAACGGTTGCATGACCCAAGGTAATATTAGCTAACCTTTTAAGTTGGCGAAAAAAGCCATCCATCGTCACTTCATTTCCTGCTGTTTCATCCGTCGATTTTACGATTGCATACACCTCTGATAAAGCCAAGCGATCGATATTAATATTTTTTCCACGCAGATATTGTAGCGGTTGCCAAAGAAGTGTGAGTGATTTTATCTTAACGTTTGTCTCGTAATATTGGTAGTTAATATCCTGTAATAAAATTTCTTTATTCAACGTACCGCTGCTTTTCCCAATGGTTAAATGACCCGGTAAAATAGATTCAGCGAGATAAAGCGACGTTTCAACGCCTACTCGCGTCGTCAACATCAGATATACAATCTGGAGACAAAGCAAGAAAATAAGAATGCTGGTGATTATCGTGTTTTTTATTATTTTCATCATGAGAATTCAGGCCCCAAACTAAATTCCACACTGTATGGTCTCGTTGTCTTACTAATGGCTTGCGCGAGGTACAGCTTTGCTGGACCTAAAAATGAATTATAAACAAGACCAACACCTGCACCGCGATTATACGGTTTTGAAAATTGATTGGATGCGGAGCCCGTATCATAAAACACGGCTGCATTTAAATTATGATATAATCTGTTTTGATATTCTGCGCTACCTAATACGAAATAACGTCCCGGGCCAATACTACTATCGGCAAAACCACGAATACTATTAATACCACCCGCGAAATAACGCAAGCTAAACGGAAAGATTGTTAAATTTTCGACGGTTGTTAATCCGGCGCCGCCTTTAAAAATAAACTTGGCAAAACTAAACGGTGAATAAACAAGTTTACCATTCACTTGAGGTTGAAAAAAACTGGTCGATGATAATAACTCATTGAGTCCCGCGCGAACTTTACATGATAATAAAATACCATTGGTTGGCACCACGACGCTGTCGGTATTAAGATACGCAATATAAAAACTTGGATAAAGCGCATGCGCTTTTTCAGTTGGTAGCTTAGATATCGTAAAACGTTCTAATAATAAATTTAAATCGAGATTTGTTTTAATCACTTCATGTCTTGCTGAATAACCAACGGTCAATGTCGTTGAATCACTGCGGCCTGAATTAGGTGAAAATTGTTTGAAGTTACCACCCATTAACCATTCATCATATAATGGATGCTTTCCCGGAATATAATAATTCGCATTGACCCCTTTTAAAACGGAGGATAATTTTAATTCGGCTTCCAAATGTTCGCCGGTATTTTTCAATCGTCTCAAACTAACGCCTGCTGAGATGCGCGGCCCAGTCAATGTGCCATAACCAACACCAATGGTATATTTGCGATCTGGTGGTACCGTATAACTTATTTTTATTGGCACATGATAATCTATCGCACGCTCGAAATCAGGTGTAATAATAACTTGCTGAAAATAGTAACTCTGCTCCATTCGTTGCTGCAGTTTAATCAAGCGTTCGCTTGAAAATGGCTCGCTTGATTTAAATGGAACAACACGCCGCATAAAAGAATCAGCATAGATATGAGTATCAAATGTCACCGATCCAACGTAATAGCGCGGCCCCGTATCAAGTAAAATGGTCACTTGCGCGGTATATCGTTCAAGATCAATCAACACCTTATTTTTAAAACTCGCCTTGATATACCCTTGATTTCGAGCTGATTTAAATAGCCCAGATTTTGCCGCCTCATACGTCACGGTATTAAATCTATCACCACTTTTCAGCGGGAATCGTTGAATAAATTGATTAATGGCTTGATTATCTGAACCAGGGCCAATGACACCGACATTAATCGTGGCTATTTTTAATTGCGGGCCTCGATTGATATCAATACGCGCTAAATACCTATTCTTTTCTGGGATTAAAACAGCGTGAATTGAGGATCTAAAGTAACCGAAGGGCTCCAAAGCTTCATGTATTTTTTTGGAGGACCTGCGATAATGCAACGAAAGATGTTGATAATTAGAAAACTGACGACAACCTTTTGCATCCAACTTCAGCGTCAAACCAATATTGACCAATGCATCAGCGTCTACGCCGTGAATATCATAGCAAAGGGTACTTGTTGCAGATGCCAACGAGGCAACGCATCCAGACAACAGCAAGGTCAGGGTCAATATCCGTCTCATAGTAGACCAATCTTACCATCATCTATTCTATTAACCTAGATTCACGTTTTGGGTGATTCACTCTTTTTCTACCCACCCATACGTTAAGATAAAACCTATAACCATTCGCTAAAATCAATGGTTCCCCGGTTGCCAATATGATCATAATTCTCTTTTAACCATTTCTCCCCCGCATTGCGCCCCAAATCGCGCAATTGCAGCAAGAAATCCCAGTCAGGACTCAATACACTGGCGTGTGAAAATTGCAGCATCTCCTGGTCCGCACGCAAACAATGCACGCGTAAGCGTTTTAAATTTTCAGCGTATTCTTTTTTGACCCAACCCTCGTCAACTAATCGCGTCACAAATGCAATCGCACGCATCTCACGCATTAATGACGAGTTAAAGGATATCTCTCTTAAGCGCATATCAATTTCAGCAACTGTCGTTGGCACTTCATTTCGCACAATAGGCACAACATGCAAAATAACAATATCAAGTATATTCGTATTATAAATAAGTGGGAAAATCGCCGGGTTTCCTAAATATCCGCCGTCCCAATAATATTCACCTTCCACTTCAACTGCCTGAAATAATTTTGGCAAACAGGCTGATGCTAATATAGCATCAATGGATAATTCATCTTCCTTAAAAATACGTATTTTTCCTGTTTTAACATTCGTTGCACAAATGAATAATTTGGTTTCACAGTATTTTTTTACTTTTTCGATATCAATAATATTTTCTAATACTTCTCGGATAGGATGAAAATTAAAGGGATTAAATTGGTAGGGTGAAACCATATTCATCATCGAAGAAAAAATAGTAAAACTCAAAGGTGCTTTTAAATAGGGTTGCAATAAAATATCAATCGGCAATGGAATGGATGGATTAAACAAGCTTCCATAATCACTCATCGCTTTCCAAAATTGATGCAGCAATTTGCGCGCGCCTTCATTACCACCTTCCATCATGCCTTGTGCAAACACGACGGCATTCATGCTTCCGGCACTCGTCGCTGAAATGCCTTCAATAGAGAAATAATCGCATTCTAAAAATTTATCGAGCACGCCCCACGTGAATGCGCCATGCGCGCCACCGCCTTGCAATGCAAGATTAATTTTCTTTTTTTGTTTTGGCTTCATGCATCGCTCCCTGTGATTATGCGTTTATTTCTTTAAATAATCTTCAACCACTTCACCGTATGGCAAGGTCAAATCAGTGATGAAGTGAACGACTGAAACAATTTTTTTAACGGGAAAATCAGCAATGGGTGCGAGCGCATGCGGATGTAATTCCAAACTGCCAGGTCCCGTCCATGCACCTTTGACCGTAATATCAGTGAGATAAGTACGCGTTAATTGATTCACTTCAGGTTTACCATCAACACCAGGAATATTTTTTAATAAAAAAACAGGCTGCTTCACCGCTTCCGCTATTTTCGCTTTATCCAGTTCATGATGTTTAAACCCCATCGTCGCCGTCGCAATGCGCACAGGGCCATAATCTAAAAATCCAATCAGCACATCTTCATGAACAAATAAGCTCGGTTTGGCCAATTTTTTCGGAAACCCCCAGATTTCGCGTCCACCTGCTATCGGTGCATGGCAATCAAGAAACATGGAGATGGTAAAACCGCCTGCTTCCCCTTTGTAATGCACGGGGATGACTTGGCCTGATTCCGTATAATCACCAAAGCCGGTTGAATCAGGCATGCGGATAAATTCAAATTTCACATGCGGTGCAGAAAGTGTGAGCCCAGGCGGCAAAATAACTTCTAGCAGTTTGGGATCCGTTTCATACGTAATAATGAAAAATTCTCGGTTGATAAAACGATAGGGGCCGTGCGGGTATGTATTGATCCAACGAGGGACGGGCATATCAAATTCATTAACGATCGTCATGACGGCATCCTTTTCCATCCATTCAATAGGAATAGTATACCCCAAAAAGGATGCTTGGCTGAAAACATGTACAAATTATAACCGTTCGTACTCAGAGGCGCACTCTTTGCGCCGTCTCGAAGGGTGAACGGTCAGAATTTTTGTCATGTACAGAGCATTCCCTGATAAAATAGATCTGGCGTTAACATCCAATTAATCGCCCATCGTTCTCGTTCAACTTGCTCAAGACAGACGATGCTGCCGGCCCTAAAGACCGCAATGGGTGTCGCCTCCGTTCGGGTGATCAACTGGCTCAACAGCTTACCCATAAAAGGCATATGTCCCACCAAAACAATATCGCAATTTAATGCATATATTTCATCCAATATAGGCGAAATATCACTTTCAGGACTCAAATCCTGACGCTCAAGAAGCACTTCCTTGACTAAAAAAGCGTTCGCCAATAGGGCTGCTGTCTCACGCGCTCGTAATTTATCGCTATGATATAAATAATCCACTTCCAACTTAAGCGGTGCGATATGTGCTGCTAATTGATTTATTTCCTCGCGGCCTCGATCACTGAGATGGCGGCCTTCCGGCATACGCTTATTATCCGCTTCTCCATGCCGAACCAAATAAATTTTCATACAAGCTCCGCTCTAAAGACGACTTTTTTTTATCATAACCGTTAGTCGTGTGGTTGTCTCGCGCGCAGGCTACCATACAGGTACGCATCTGGAAAAATAATACTCTGCCTAATTTCTAGGCAAGATATTCGTTTGACATTCGTATGATACACTTATATAAAATCTTCCTGCTTGATAGGATGCGGATATAGGCATGAATGCAAAAAAATGGTTTTTATTAATGATAGTATGGCTCAGTTTTACTGCTCCATTATGCTCGATGGCAGCTGCGCCGCACAAAACGCATTCGTCAAAAAAAGTGCATTCTACGGTACGCAAAACGAAACGCAAAAAAACGCATATTGCAAAAAAAATACACCATAATACTGCTTCTATCGCGCAACACGCTGCGATAGAAGCAACGCCTGATGCACCACCACAACATCAATCCTTACAGCAAAGGTTAACTGGGTCATTTATTCGGTCACTAAGCGCAAATACAGCATCGCCACCAGCAACCGTTGAGAGCAATAGTTTAGCAAGCGCGCTCACCCAACGTCTCACGCAATTCGCTTATGAAAGCGTACATACGTTTCGTTACAGCAGCTATAAATTTGGTGGTACCTATTTTGATTTAGCGCGCGGCATCTATATTTTAGATTGTTCCAGTTATGTTGATTTTATTCTGCGAAAAGCTTATCCAAATGCTTATCAGTATTTGGTAAATGCCACCGGCGCTGATCGCCCGACGACCAGTCATTATTATGATTTCTTTAACAACCTCTCCAGTCGTTCCAAACAATATTGGCGCAAAGTAGAACAAGTGGGTCAACTGCGTTCAGGTGATATCATCGTTTTTCGCACCAAAAATCAGTATGGGAATGAAAGCGGACACATCATGATCGTCATGGATAAACCCGTTTTACATAATAACAATGCCTTTCAAATTCGCGTCGCCGATTCAGCGCCTAATCGCCACAGTCAAGATACACGTTCAGCACATCAATCAGGCATTGGTATTGGAACCGTTTTACTAAAAGCAGATCCGAACACTTACGAGCCTTTTGCTTACGCCTGGACCATAGGCGCACATTTTAAAAAGAATGTTAATTTCGCGATGGCAAGGCCCGTGACGCTCGAATGACCGAAGGAATACGCATGCCACTCCCGTTAGCCTTTATTCTGCCTGTTATTTTATTAACGGAAGGCTTTGCCTCGATTGCCATTGAAGTACTCACCATTCGTCAATTATTACCCGTTGCAGGTGGCAGCATCATTGTGACAAGTCTTGTCATCGGTTTTTTCTTGTTATCTCTCGCCATCGGTTACCAACAAGGTGGGAAGCAACATCGTCATCCACGGCAAGTGTTACGTCGAAATTTTTTTATTGCTGCCTGCTGGCTTGGTATTGGTTTATCTTACGTGTTCATCTTGTTATTTTTTTATTCGATAGAAAAATTGCTCGGGTCGCATATTCTCTATCCCTTAATCATCTATTTATTTTTGATTATTGCACCACTGGTTTATCTACTTGGACAAACGATTCCTATCGCCATGAATATGGTCAAACAAACAGAATCCGCTGGAAAAATTGGCGGTAATGCGCTTGGTTTAAGCACGCTCGGTTCTTTTCTGGGTGCAACCTTGACGACACTTTTTTTAATGTATTATTTTGGGGTTGGTACAAGTGTACTCATCACTAGTTTATTATTATTCCTGCTAACGCTTTTATTGACCGAGACGCGAGCAGCATTCCTGCTGCAATTATTTCTCATCAGCATCGCAACAATGATTATTTATGAGTTTAATACCGCCTTTGAAAAAAAGATTTTTCTTCTTACTGACCCGTATGCAAATTATCAAATCATCACGGCGCCTCGAGCACATTTATCCGAAAATGAAAAGATACTCATGATTAACGAAGCACCGAGCTCTTATATCAATGCGGCGAAAAAAACCTTTCCTTATAACGAAAAAATAAAACAAGTATTATTCAATGAGTTAAAATTACGTCGCGCGAATATATTAATTTTAGGTGCCGGTGGATTTACACTTTCTGCTGAAAATACCTATCAAAATACATTTACATATGTTGATATCGATAAATCCATCACCAAAGCAGTCATCCCTCACTTCATGCAAGCAATCAACGGAAGCTTTATTGCGGATGATGCAAGACATTTTGTAAAATCCACTGACAAATACTACGATGCCATCGTTATCGATGCGTACACTGACACAAAAGCAATCCCATCGTATTTATTAACGCAAGAATACATGATGGACATTAAATCGCGTTTAGCAACCAAGGGAACCGCCATTTTCAATATATTAGCAAACCCGCAATTAACGGATCTTTATTCAAAACACGTTGATAATACCATTCGAGCGGTATTTAAAAATTGCATGGTGTTGCCTGAACATTATACCAATCAGATAACCAATATTCTCTATCTTTGCAGTAATAGCTTGAATCAGGCAGATACCATGGTTTATAAAGACAACTTCAATCACTCAACCACCGATGCTTTTTACTGGTGAAAAGGTCACAACATGAATATTCGTGTAGCGACACGTAATGATAAAGAAGTAATCTTAAATTTAATAAAAAAACTAGCTGCCTATGAAGGAAAAAAGCCTGAAGAATTTTACCTGACCATTGATAAAATCGAATCGCATGGATTTGGAGAAAATAACTATTTTAACGTTCTCATTGCCGAACAAAATAATCAGGCAATAGGTTATGCATTCTATTTTTTCAATTATTCTTCATATGCTGGCGCACCCATACTGTATTTAGAAGATATATTTGTTGAAGAGGAGTACAGGCACCAAGGTATTGGTAAAAAAATATTAGCTAAACTTGCGAACATATCAATTGAGAAAAAATGCTGCAGAATGGAATGGCATACGTATTCATGGAATGAAAAAGCAATTCAATTTTATAAAACGTTAGGTGCCGCACCAACCGCCAATTTACTGCAATTTAGAATACATGGAAATGAGTTAAATGCACTCGCCGAGAAATAAAAGCAGCAATCTAACGTCATATGAAGAAGTAAAACCAACGCTATTTTTCAGGGCAAACCCAAACTCAATTAAGCGTTTTTACCAAGCAGTTATCACTAAATTGGTAATAAACTAACGAGCTTTATCGATCAAACTCTTTACTTTGAGTGCTTTCTTGCTGGATAATATAGTTATTTTATAGTGTCAGTTGACAATATAAAACTATGGGAAGGGTCACTTGATTAACTTTTCAAAAAAGTAAATTAAAGGACTTAGGAAATTCTAAAGGAGATACACATGAAGCTCTCATCAACCGCTGGAAAAATTCTTGTTACATCCTTAATTTTTGCTTCTGCTACTGGTTTAGCAGTGGCAAAAGGTGACTACAAAGGCGAATGCCCAATGCCACCAATGCTAAAGGGCGGGTTCTATCTTGGAGGTCAAGTTGGTTTTGACTCTTATCGCGTTCGCGAAGATATCGACACCCCAAGCACAAGCGACATCGTCGCCAATCCAGCTATCAATGCAACGGGCATTGTTGGTGGATTACTGATTGGTTATGGTCAATACTTCAACATGTACTACCTGGGCGGCGAATTGTTTGCCAACTGGACTGGTGCAGACCACAGCTATTCTATCACTGACAATGTTGGCACCTACAACAACCAGTTCGAAGCTGATAGCAGCTACGGCCTTGCATTGTTACCAGGTATCAAATTAAACGACACCACCTTAGGTTACTTACGTTTCGGCTGGAACTGGGCTTACGTAAAAGGCAAAGAAAACATCACCGGCGGTGTGTCAACGAGCAAATCCAATACCAGCAATGGCTTCAACTGGGGCTTAGGCATGGAAACGTTGTTAGTAGATAACTGGAGCCTTCGCGCAGAAGCTTCTCATACCAGCTACGATTCATTCACCTCTACATTCAGCACCAAATTCAACCCATCAGACAATCAATTCATGGTGGGCTTGATCTATCACATCTAATATTGGTGAAACCACTCAAAAAGGGCAAGCATCACTTGCCCTTTTTATTTTTGCAATATATACCCATTACACTTCTACGCTATTCTCGTTTTGGATTCTCTCCATTAATAGGAAATAAATAATGAAACTAACGATGCTAAACATGGGCAAGTTATTTGCCATGACGAATTTAATTTTTACAACAAGTGTGTTAGCTGCTGATAATGAAATTGTGCTGATTAACCATTTTGATCACGCACTCAATTATACCATTGGCATTAATCCACAAGTGCTGCCAGATTTACCTGAGAAATTTACCATTAATCCCGACAATACCGCTAAATCAATCATTCTCGATATACAAAAAGAAGCGTATCTACGACTTGAAGATAATGAGAAACATAGCGGATTTTTTGGTGTTGAACTGATCGATGGCAAAGCAAAAATCCACGGTTACCTCAGCAAAGGTGTTGCTTATAGCTGGAAAGGTGGCACGGTGACATTCTGCACGCCTGAAGAATACAAAAAGAAGAATGCGTGCCAAGCTCTCACCTCCTGACTACCTTGAAATCACAATACAAACCACTGTGCCGCGCTAGCGGCACAAGTAGTAAATACCATTGCTCCAATAGCAGGACTGCCAGTAATATTTTCCCCGATAATAGTAATAATGATTCGGATAATATCCATTTTGATAATAATAATCCTGTACCTCATAATCGGGATATAAATTACTAGATCGATACACTTGCTGATATCGCATATAATTCGTCCCCGTCGGACTTGAGTACATGACACTATCAGTCGATTGATACTGATACACCATGGTCTGACAAGCGGACATTAACAACGCAGCCCCTCCTATTATTATCATTTTTAGAAAGACTTGCATGAGACACCTCGTTTTTTCTTTTCTAACACTGTCATTATAAATCAAAGCAATCGTGTGTTTATTATGGAACCAGCGAAAATTTAGCTTATTATTAAAAAA
>MGYG01000073.1:0-2549 GCA_001801635.1 Gammaproteobacteria bacterium RIFCSPHIGHO2_12_FULL_43_28 | reverse complement strand
TATTATGGAACCAGCGAAAATTTAGCTTATTATTAAAAAACAGCAAGTTAAACGAGAAAAAATAATTCGTCATTATTCGATGTTATAATGTAACTGCTCGCTCGTCATTGCGAGCCCGCGTTTTTTGCGGGCGCGGCAATCCAGTTTGCTTTTTCTATTTGGATTGCTTCGGCCAGGCGCTTCGCGGCCTCGCAATGACGGGTGAGTATTTATAAACTGAGCCTCACCAAATGGAGGTGGTAAGTCATGAAGAAAAGTTTAGCTCTTATCATTGGATTAACAGCAATACTCATGAGTGGTGCTGCATTTAGTTATTCCTGTGGCGGAACAGTTACCTGCGCAAGCAGTTGTGAAGTCATCAGGGAAACTTACTGTGATCGTTATCAGAATGCATGTAATTGCGCCGATTTTGGGTATCGCTGGAATACATGCATTAGCAAAAGCGAATACTGCGAAGCATTTGGTAATGTAGGTAAACTGGATTAAAGGAAGCGGGCATTATTTACCGTAATACCCGCCAGATTTTGTTACTATTTTTCTTTATCATCTTCTTCATCTTTTAGCCATTTTGGTGGTGTACCACCCGGACGTGGCGCCATATTAAATGGCGTTGGTTGAAAACCTGATTTCGCACCCATCCCTGCTGCATCTTGAGCTGATTGATCGCTCACCGGTTGCGCCTTTGTTTTGGTGGAATCATATTCTTTAATTACTTCGCCCAACTCATGAATCCGATAAATCACCTTGATATTAAGTGAGGCATCTTCAGCCACTTTTGCTTCGACAAAATTCATTGCTTCTTTTAATTCACTAAATTCGGCACAATTTGTTTCGCTACCGCGTAAATATTGTTTGGTCACTTTATACAACATAAAAATCTCATCTCAGCTTGGTAATCAATCGATTAATATAAATTAGACTGCGTTATGGTCAGTACATATTATCAATTTCATGCAAATAATAAAATCGAATATAAGTCACCACGAAATAAACAATTCATGCTACTCAGCGCTTCCTCACTGGGGTAAACTACCGTTTTACCCAGATCTTAGGAGAAAAATCATGAGGATACATTTAGTGACACTTGGTCTTTTTTGCCTTTTCACAGCCTTTTTAACCGGTTGCAACACAGTAGAAGGCATAGGAAAAGATATGCAGGCAGGCGGTCAAGGAATACAAAAGGCAGTCAAAGAAAGTTAATTTTCAATAATCAGTTGTAGTTGCAGGGAGTAATACAAAATGAAAAGAATGTTCTTCCTAAGCGTCTTCGCTTTTTTCCTTACTTCGACCGCAATGGCCAATGCTGAACCACCCATTGCTGCAGGTGAGAGAGCGCTAAATCACACTTTATGGTTAACCGCTAATACATCACCCATTTTGCCGCAAACGGCGCCCAAACCACCAGGACTTCTGCAACAGCAAAACATCGCCCCATCACCGGCAACTAAAGAAATGCATCGTCCAAATAATGCGTATAAAAGAAAAGCGGCAGCGCAGCAACATCTGCACCAAAAAGCGCTGCGAAACCACCAGCAATTGCAGCGAAAACACCTTCGACTAAGACAGCAAACCTCGTAATTATTAAAAAAGGGTTTTGTGTCTGACTTTGCAAAGGCCAGGTTTTTGGTGTGTACTTGGTCTTTATTTCAAGTTAAAATCATCGTTTTGCTTTATTCACCTATCATAAAAGGAATTGTGATTATGATGCATCCAACACTTTATCGTCTTTATATCCTGATTACCTTGTGTCTTATCGTTTCAGGCTGTATTGGTGGTTCATTTGACGTCTAGTAAAAGGAATTTATCATGTCTATTATTCGCAGAAATCAGTTCTTCAAAAAAACAGCGATTGCGATTTGTGCATTCGCCATGACGAGCAGCGCATCCGCTGGCATCATGCAAGCACCTCAGCAAGTCGCTAATTACTTTTACCAGCTCGGTCAATCCATGAGCGCCTATACCCTCGATTGCGGCCATTTTTATGCAGGCGGCAATATTGGCGCCTCAAGCTTGCACGACAAAAAAAATCCAGGTTCAAATAACACCGTCTATCAATATGGTCCCGGCTATAGCGTCATTGGTGGTTATCAATTCAATAGCCTTCTTGGCACAGAATTTGGCTTCACCAAATACCATGATTCAAGAGAAGCGTTGGGTAGCACGATCATCGCTAAAACTGAACATTACACGGTACATTTGGCGGCAACCGGTCGTTATCCAATCATGTTTGACAGATGGAGCCTGCTTGGCAAACTCGGCCTTGCTTATAATTACGCGCAGAAAATGGCGATTGCGAGCGGTGTTGCAGGAAGCGCAGGCCCCCTCAGCTGGTATTATGCATTGGGCGTTGATTATAGCTTAACCAAGAAAATTGATATTATTGCGCTAGCGGCTGAAGCGTACGGTAATAGGCGAACAGGCAGTGCCGATCTTTTCTCTATCGGCTTAAATGTGGCGTTAGTGTAGTCAAACGGTGGTGGATGAGGACGCGAAAAAGAGAACATTCATCAAACTGTGTCATGCCAGCGTGCTTTTAGCTGGCACCCAGG
>MGYG01000072.1 GCA_001801635.1 Gammaproteobacteria bacterium RIFCSPHIGHO2_12_FULL_43_28 | reverse complement strand
GTGCCTTGAATTTCAATAAAACCGCCGTGTTCCGTCATGACCACATTCATGTCGGTTTCAGCAGATGAATCTTCGACATAATCTAAATCAAGCATCGCTTTACCTTCAAATATACCGACAGAAACGGAAGCAATAAATTGACGAAAAGGATTGGTCGTCATCGCTTTCTTTTTGATGAGTGATTGAATCGCATCATATAGCGCCACACAACCGCCCGTGATCGATGCAGTGCGCGTGCCGCCATCGGCCTGAATGACATCGCAATCAATCGTAATCGTCTTTTCGCCGAGTGCTTTCATATCAATAGCAGCTCGTAATGAGCGGCCAATCAAGCGTTGAATTTCTTGTGTGCGGCCTGTTTGTTTGCCCTTGGCTGACTCGCGTTGCATTCGGCTATGCGTTGAGCGCGGTAGCATGCCGTATTCCGCGGTGATCCAGCCTTGACCGCTATCTTTCAGAAAGGGCGGCACACCAGGGATGATGCTGGCTGTGCAAATGACTTTTGTCTCGCCAAATTCTACCAATACCGAACCTTCGGCGTGTTTGGTGTAATTTCTAGTCAGCCTAATTGGGCGTAGTTCGTGCGGCTCACGTTCACTCGGTCTCATGGCATTGACACTCAGATTAAAAAGGGCATTATTAAGCGCATCGTTCTGGTTGTAAAGTCAGAAAGTGCTTTACTGAGTGAGATATTTCAGTGCTAATTTACGCATGATGCTATCGTATAAATCACGTCTTACAGTCAACGATAATAGATGCCACCGTCAAATAATCTACAAAACAATCTCTTTCATCAGTGAGCTGGTTTCCTTGAAAAAATCAACTATTATTTGAAGTGGCATGTTTATCACGGTAAAGAAGCCCGCTTTCCATATATTCACCCTATTGGTTGAGGTATATTTTTTCAGAAAGCTTGCATAATACCACACGAGGAGATTATTTTTCTGGCAGGGTGATTTCCCTCATTGATCGGTGACATTACTCGCGCATTGGCTAAATTGAAATAGGTCCTTGACTAGTGATTGAATTGTTTTCAATTGCCGGCGCATAAGCGAAAAATGCGCTCCCACCTTTTATATAATCGAGTAATGCATTTTTCTTTGCTTGTGCAACTGCGAAGCAACCCCAGCTTCTTCCGGCACGATGATTTTCCATAATGTATTCAGGTGATGCATAAAATGCAGAATGAATCACTACATTACGAATGCGTGCACGATCATTAATCCCTTTTTGTAATCCATCTAGACGCATTGATTTACCATGCCCACCATAATATTCATTTGAAGTAACGTATAATCCTAGACTCGAAGCCTTTGTGTTACTTTGGTTTGAAAATCGTTTCGCATAAACCAATCCACTGCCAGATCCTTGGGTTGTGTATAGCTTCATCAATACTTTATTCTCGTGTAAATTAAGCACCCACATGCGCTTTTCATAAGAGGGTAAAGTAAAATCAACAACTGTCAGTGTATTTTTATTGTTACCTAATTTGCCATGGTTGCGAGCCCATGAATAGGCATTAAGCGCTGTCTTTAGTGCTTTAGGTTTCAAACCTTGAGCGGAAGCTACTGACATCAGCACAGATACATTAACACCAGCAACCTGACTGCCTTTGAATTTATCGTGTTTGGTCGGTCTCTGTTTAGATTGATCAAGATTTACTAGTTGTAGTTTAGCGTTATCGTGAACAATTGATAACGGCAATATCGGTTTGTTTTTTGGAGAAATCAAATGCGGCTTTCCCCAAACAAATGAAGCAACCAAAATAAATGTACTAATCACCACTATTAAAATCGATTTCATCTTCAAGCCTCGTTTGTAGGTCTCTTATAGTAGGTATGGATTATACAAAAATAGGTCTAACTCGTCCAATTTATGAATATGAAATGAAAATAGCAGATTATCCATAATGTTAAAGATCCAACAATGCCAATCTTTAAATGATTTTTCGTCAATTTTTCTTGACGCTCACAGTAGATGTCTGTGCTAACGTTGCCTAGATTTAAAAAGCAATAAGGCACTTTCCAGAGGCGCCTTTCGGTTTTATTGATCAGAGAAACATATTTTATATTTTTTTCCATCACAACAACCGATCGAAGCGTGTTCTCTGTTTCATCAAAAAATGAAACGGTATCGCCCACCTTAAATGCTTGGCGTGCTGCTTTTATTCGGTCGGGGTTTTCCACCTCATGTGAGATGGCGATGCCAAGTCTAAATAAATCAAAAAGTCCACTGGCATTGACACTCAGATTAAAAAGGGCATTATTAAGCGCATCGTTCTGGTTGTAAAGTCGGAAAGTGCTTTACTGAGTGAGATATTTCAGTGCTAATTTACGCATGATGCTATGGTACATGGCAATCTTATGGCTTGAAGTGCAACGCTTTACTTTTGATTTATAATTTTCTCACGGAGATAGGAAGGTGAGATATCTGCCCCATTTTCCCATGTAATTGTACCAATATCCGAATTCACCGTTACTTTAGAGAAGAATTCACGATCATTTAATGGCTTAAATACCCCTTCAAATGAAATAATTTTTGATATATCAACTTCACCAGAAGTGCCATCGTCAAACGTTAAGCGAACTATATAGTCTTTTACAAGTTGCACTTCAATCACATCAACATTATGACATTTCATAAGACTACTCCAGCGGCTTGATTGGCTTCAGTTGTGCCAGTTTCTCAGCGAGTTTCCAGTCTTCCATAAGCTCATCCTGATGTTGACTGGCCCACTCAATAACTAACCCAAGCGCTTTTGGGGACAACTTCCCATCCAATATGGCTAAGTCTTCAATTGAAACAGAAGCCTTGTATTCATTATAACGTACATGAAAGTGTGGCGGGTTATGATCTTGATAATACATCGCAATTATAATTCCAAAAAATCTACTTATTTCAGGCACTTGTAATCTCTTTAAGTCAGCTTTACCAATCTTTCGAAAATTATATCATGAGTGTAATCTTTCCCATATAACTAATCGTGATGCCTATTATGTGCCTGGAACGTTAGAATTAATGATCGATAAAGAAATATACGAAAAAGTGGCAAATAAGATTGAAACGACATATTTGAATTATTTTTAGTTAAATTACAGGTAGTTGAGGCTTATTCACTCGGTCTCATGGCATTGACACTCAGATTAAAAAGGGCATTATTAAGCGCATCGTTCTGGTTGTAAAGTCAGAAAGTGCCCTCATATAGTTTGATAGGCGCGTCAATAGACTCCTGGGTGGGGTTAAATCAAGAGGAGACACGGTTTTGGCAGAAATGCATGGTACGACAATTATTTCAGTAAGACGCAATGGCAAAGTAGTGATCGGCGGTGATGGTCAGGTGACGCTGGGTCACATCATCATGAAAGGTAATGCTCGTAAAGTGCGTCGTCTTTATAACGGTAAAATTTTAGCGGGGTTTGCAGGCGGTACTGCTGATGCCTTCACTTTATTTGAACGTTTTGAATCCAAATTAGAAAAACATCAAGGGAATTTGTTGCGCTCCGCAGTTGAGCTTGCCAAAGATTGGCGGACCGATCGTATGCTTCGGCGTTTGGAAGCAATGCTGATTGTAGCGGATACGAAAGCCTCTTTAATTATTACCGGTAATGGTGATGTCATTGAGCCTGAAAATAATTTGATTGCGATTGGTTCAGGCGGTGCGTATGCAAAATCAGCAGCCGTTGCCTTAATCGAAAATACCGAACTCGATGCAAAGTCGATTGTTGAAAAAGCACTAACGATTGCTGCGGCAACGTGCATTTACACCAATCAAAATTTCACCATAGAAACCTTGGAATAATTAGTGAATAGTATGCTGGCACACAAAGAAGATATAGAAAATATGAGCGAAAATAATATGGTTACTCCCGTTGTTCCATCGACACCGACACCGAAAGAAATTGTCGCTGAACTAGATAAACACATTGTTGGACAGGCTGAAGCAAAGCGAGCTGTTGCTGTTGCACTGCGTAATCGCTGGCGTCGCATGCAATTACCAAAAGAATTGCGCGATGAAATCATGCCAAAAAATATTTTGATGATAGGGCCGACCGGCGTTGGTAAAACAGAAATTGCGCGTCGATTGGCGAAATTAGCAGATGCACCGTTTATTAAAATAGAGGCAACGAAATTTACCGAAGTGGGTTATGTTGGCCGCGACGTGGAATCGATTATTCGCGATTTAGTCGACATGGCGATTAAAATGGTGCGTGAACAGGAAGCGATTAAGGTGCGTCCTCGTGCTGAAGAAGCCGCAGAAGAGCGTATTTTAAATGCTCTTTTGCCGCCGGCACGCGGTAGTTTTGTCGGCGAGCCGCATGAGCTGCCGAAAGAAGATTCCGCCACAAGACAGTTATTTCGCAATAAAATCCGCGAAGGCTTGATGGATGACAAAGAAATTGAAATTGAAGTTTCAATGCCACCCTTTGGCGTTGAAATTATGTCGCCGCCCGGCATGGAAGAAATGACTAACCAATTGCAAAGCATGTTTCAAAATCTCGGTTCAGAGCGTAAAAAATCTCGCAAAATGAAAGTGGGTGATGCAAAGAAAATTTTGCGTGAAGAAGAAGCCGCAAAATTGATTGAGGATGATGAAATCAAATCACGCGCGATTGAATCCGTTGAACAAAACGGCATCGTATTCCTCGATGAAATTGATAAAATTGCCAAACGTTCTGAATACGCGGGCGCTGATGTCTCGCGCGAAGGCGTGCAACGTGATTTGCTGCCATTGATTGAAGGTGCGACGGTTTCAACTAAATATGGCATGTTGCGTACCGACCATATTTTATTTATCGCCTCTGGTGCATTTCATTATGCTAAGCCCTCTGATTTAATCCCTGAATTACAGGGGCGCTTGCCAATCCGGGTCGAATTAAAATCCTTATCAACCGATGATTTTGTTCGCATTTTAACGGAACCTAAAGCATCATTAACGGAACAATACGTTGCTCTACTAAAGACCGAAGGCGTTAATATCGAATTTGCAGCGGATGGTATTCGACGTATCGCTGAAATCGCTTGGCATGTGAATGAGCGGATTGAAAACATTGGCGCGCGGCGTTTGCATACAGTGATTGAGCGTTTATTGGAAGAAGTATCTTATTTCGCAGCTGATTTGCAGGATACTAAAATTCAAATTGATGCGGCTTATGTGGATAAGTATTTGAAGGAATTATTGAAGGACGAAGATTTAACCAGTTATATCTTGTAAGGAATGGTTATGGATAAAGAAGCCGGTAAGAAAAGTGCCGCCTATGCTGCGCTTGATTTTATTAAAGATGATATGGTGATTGGCGTTGGCAGCGGTTCGACGGTTGATTATTTCATTGAAGCCCTAGCCTCTGTTAAACAAAAAATTGAAGGCGCTGTCGCAAGTTCGCTCGCAAGCGCTGAAAAAATAAAAGCACTTTCAATTCCGCTGTTAGATTTAAATTCGGTGAGTGAATTACCGCTTTATGTAGATGGCGCTGATGAGATTAATCCAGCAAAACAAATGATTAAAGGTGGTGGTGCTGCCTTAACGCGTGAAAAAATTATTGCAACCGTTGCAAAGAAATTCGTTTGTATTGCTGATGCATCAAAGCAAGTCGATTTATTGGGCGCCTTTCCAATTGCGGTTGAAGTAATACCGATGGCGCGCAGTTATGTTGCACGACAAATTGTGAAATTAGGCGGCGATCCAGTGTATCGCGAAGGCGTTGTCACCGATAATGGCAATGTCATTTTAGATGTGTTTAATCTCAAGTTGCTTGAGCCAGGCAAGCTGGAAGAGCAATTAAAAGCGATCGTTGGTGTCATCGAGAGTGGTATTTTTGCCAAACGCACAGCGGATGTTTTATTGCTGGGTAAGATGGAAAGTGTTGACGTAATGTAATTTGTCATGACGTCCCCTTTCAAAACGGATAATAAATCATTTGCACTACATTCCCATCCGGATCGGCACAATAAAAACTGCGTGTGCCATCGCGGTGATCTTTGGGCGCTGCTTTGATATCAACCTTGTTCGCAAGTAAATAAGTGTGCCATTCATCTACTTGATCGCGGTCCTTAAAAAAGAAACCAATATGATCGAGACGTTGGTGTTTATCTGCTTCAAAACCAGGTTTAGCGCGGTGCAGTGCTAGATTGTCATTGCCTGAAGTGAGATATACATTATCTTCATCCGGTTGCCACATGACCCGCATGCCAAGTAATTCAGTATAAAAATAGACACATTCAGCAAATTTTTTTGCAAAGAGCGCGACATGGTGGAGGCCTGCGTGCGGTGTTGGTTTTTTTTGCATGGTTAGGTTGCTCCATTCAATTGCATGCGCATGGCGGCAATGGCTTTGGCGTAATCAGAAGCGCCATAGATAGCAGAGCCTGCAATAAACATATCAGCGCCTGCTTTGGCGATTGCCTGAATGTTATCGACTTTGACACCACCATCAACGGCAAGGTGAATACGATGTTGCGCGGTTTTGATCAGTGCCTTTACATGGGCGATTTTATTAAGCGCAGAAGGAATGAAATGTTGTCCGCCAAAACCGGGATTGACGGACATCACTAAAATAAGATCAATTTTATCGAGCACGTATTCAATGCCGTGTAAGCTGGTGGCAGGATTTAAGGCAAGCCCTGCGCGACACCCTTGTTTGCGAATCAAATCCAGGCTGCGATCGATGTGCCTTGAGGCTTCTGGATGAAACGTAATATGGGTTGCACCAGCACTGGCAAAGTCGATAATGAGCTGGTCGACGGGCTTTGCCATTAAATGTACATCAATGGGTGCCTTAATGCCGTATTTTCGCAAGGCTTCGCAAACCAGCGGGCCGACGGTCAAATTGGGGACGTAATGGTTGTCCATGACATCGAGGTGCAGCATATCAGCGCCAGCAGCTAGCACGGCGGCCGCTTCTTCGCCAAGGCGGGCAAAATCTGCTGAGAGCAGTGAGGGTGCGATAATATAGGGTTTCATTTGCTTTTCCTTTGTCCATCCTACAAAATTTAATGCCGGTATGCTAACATCCGAACCACTCTATTCTATCAAGACTCATCGACTATGCGAGCCACTTATCGCGATTTTCTCGAATTATTCCTGCTTTTTTGCGGGAGCCTTCTGATTTTTACCTGGGGCTTGTCCTCGCAAGAAGTCGTTGCTTTCGATTCGCGCTTTTATTTATTCGCCCTTGAGATGTGGCGGCACGGCATTAGTCTTTTCCCTACCACTTATTCAAGGCCTTACCCTGATTATCCAGTGACATCGACCGCGCTTATTTATTTTTTCGCCTGTCTTTACGGGGGATTAAATAAACTGACCGCGATTTTGCCGAGCGCGATCGCTGCCAGTTTAACGGTGGTGACGACGTATTTAATTGGCTGTCTGCATCAAAAGCGTCTCGGTTTTTATGCGGTTTTATTTTTATTGCTCACGATTGGTTTTTTGAAAAGTGCGCGCTCAATTTCGCTTGATATGTATCCAACACTCCTAACGGCAGGTTGCTTTTATCTGATTTATTCCGCTGATTTATTGCAAAGACCGCGACGCAGTCGTTGGATTTACCCTTTAATGACGCTTAGTTTTGCGTTTCGTGGACCGATTGGTTTGGTGATGCCCGCAGGCGTGATTTGCGTTTATTATTTTCTTAATTTGCGGATTAAGAAATTAGTGACCACAGGTATATTTGCTTTTTTATTACTGGTTGCTTTGGTCGCCGTTTTATTTGCGGTTGCCTATTATGCAGGCGGTGAAACCTTTTTGCGTGATGTTATGCGTATGCAAGCACTCGGCCGCATCGATAATTATTATCGTCCGATTTATTATTATATGACCGCAAGTCTTGGCGGCTATGCGCTTAGTTTTCCGTTAGCGTGCTTGGTGCTTTTAGGGGTTGCGATCTGCAAGTTTAAAAATGAAAATATGCCACACACGAGATTTCTACTGTATTTAACGGGATGGGTGTTGATTATCATGCTTGGCATGAGTGTGCCTGGCGATAAGAAACTACGCTATATTTTACCTATTGTGCCTGCGCTTTCCTTACTTGCGGCTTACCCCTTGGCGATGAATGTGAAACAAACGTATTTTTGCTGTTTGCGTGCCATATTGGGTTGGCTATTTTTATTTTTCCCCGCATTATGTTTACTTGCCATTGAACTTATTTATCTTTACGCGCATCGTGCCGGGATCGATTATAAGATTCCGTTTGTATCGCTTATTTTCTTTTTTGTATCAGCACAAAGTATTGCATTAATAACAGCCTATTTTTGTCGGCACGCATTACGTTTTGATGTGATCCTCACACTTGCAACGGCTGTGTTTCTTGTTTTTTATCTTACCGTCGTTGAGCCAGTCAGTTTTTATTATGATAAGGCGCGTGATGCGATTGCCGCCATTGAAATGCTGCGTCTTAAACAAGATGCGCAACTTGTTTTTTATAAAGAACAGCCCGATGGATTACCGATTAAATATTTAATTGATTCGCCCGTTGAAACGAAGCCCATTTTTATTGAAACACCGGCTGCACTTTTGCAATTTTCAGGCCCTGCTTTTTTTGTCGCGAGTGCTGCTCGTTTTGCTGAGTTAGCACATGAACGTTTTACGATTATCGCAACGATTGAAATGGGTCACGTTAGACTCGTGGTGTTTCAGCTCAAACAAAAAGGAGAACGTTAGTGAGCGATCAACTTTGCATACATTGTTATGTATCAGGAAAAGTCCAAGGGGTGTGGTATCGCGCATCGACAAAAACAGAAGCGGATAAACTTGGGATTTGTGGCTTTGCGCGCAATTTACCAGACGGTCGCGTGGAAGTGCATGCTTGTGGTGAAAGAACAAAGGTCATGCAGTTACTTGAATGGCTAAAGCGCGGCCCAAGGCTTGCCAACGTGACAGAAGTCACGGTCGACGTACTGCCTTTTGAATCGCACCAGAATTTCAGGGTCTCCTAGGGTCTATTGACAATTGGAGTCTCATGCGAAAAACAAGAACATCGAGGCAAAATGAGCGCGAATTCGAGGAGAATAGCACGGACTATTTGACGAGAATTCGCGCTCATTTTGACCGATGTCGCTTGTTTTGCAGCGAGAATTGCAATTGTCAACAGACCCTAACATTCAAGCAATTTCAATCATTTCAAAATCGTCTTTGGTCGCACCGCATTCTGGGCATTGCCAAGCGGGCGGTACCTCTTCCCAGCGCGTACCGGGCAGAATACCATCCAGGGGCCAGCCTTTTTCTTCATCATAAATAAAGCCGCAGAGTAGGCACATAAATCGTTTGTAAGGGGCTTTCGCTCTTTCTAACATAATGGTTCTCTTTAGTTGTTAATCGATTGTAGTCTGATTAGAATGGCGCTCACAAATAAGCTGTAAAGCGAGAGCATTATACCCGCTTGTATTCGCTTTTTTAACCCTAAAGAGGATCTGATCATGCTATCTCACTCCGCAGAGTTGCTCTTGCAAGCAGAAAAACTCATTCCTGGCGGTGTGAATTCTCCCGTGCGCGCCTTTCGCGGTGTGGGCGGCCGTCCTATCTTTTTTGAACGAGGTCACGGTGCGTATCTCGTTGATGTAGATGGTCGAGAGTATGTTGATTATATCTGTTCTTGGGGCCCGTTGATTGCAGGACATAATCATCCGTACGTATTGGAAAAAGTGCTGGAAGCGGTCAAGAAGGGTGCGAGTTTTGGGGCGCCAACGGAGGCGGAAGTTAAGTTGGCACGAAAAGTGACGGAACTCATGCCATCGATTGAAATGGTGCGATTCGTCAACTCGGGTACTGAAGCTGCGATGAGTGCTATTCGCCTTGCGCGAGGTTTCACTAAACGCGATAAAATCATTAAGTTTTCTGGTTGTTATCATGGCCATACCGATTCATTGTTAGTCGCAGCAGGTTCAGGTGCACTGACCCTCGGTGTGCCTAATTCAGCCGGCGTGCCCGCATCATTTACGCAGCACACCTTGGTTGCCACATACAATAAACTGGATGAGGTTCTAGCCCTATTTGCAAAATACGGCGATCAGATTGCGGGTGTGATTGTTGAACCTGTGGCTGGAAACATGAATTGTGTGTTACCGGTCCCAGGCTTTTTGCAAGGGTTGCGCGAATTATGTAATGAATACGGCAGTCTTTTGATTTTTGATGAAGTCATGACCGGTTTTCGTGTGGCTAAGGGCGGTGCTGCACAACAGTTTAACATTCAACCTGATATCACAGTGCTTGGCAAAGTGATTGGCGGCGGATTCCCCGTTGGTGCGTTTGGTGGGCGCGCAGACATTATGCATGCTATCGCACCGCTTGGCCCTGTTTACCAAGCGGGTACCCTGTCTGGTAATCCGGTTGCCATGACGGCAGGACTTGCCACGTTGGACGTGTTAAGCGCGCCTGGTTTTTATGAGACATTAACTAGCCAAACAAATAAATTAGTGAATGGATTAAAGGCGCTAGCAAAAGAGGCCAGTATCCCTTTTTATGCGCATGCGATTGGCGGAATGTTCGGGTTCTTTTTCACTGACAAGGCGGAAATTAAGCAAGAAGATGACGTTAAAGCGTGTGATACGGACTTATTCCAGCGTTTCTTTCATGCTATGTTAGAAGAAGGTATTTACTTTGCACCGTCAGCGTTTGAAGCTGGATTTACCTCTTCGGTACATGGTGATAAGGAAATTAACAAAACATTGCAAGCAGCGGAAATGGTTTTCGCCAAACTACTTCAAGGTGAAGCATCATGCATCGGATTATCACCGGCGCGACAGGTCTGATCGGTGGACATCTAGTCAGGCACTGGTTGCAACAAAAGCACAAAGTGACGGTCATCGGCCGCACGAAAGTGCATATTGAGCAAGTTTTTGGGGATACCGTCCGAGCGGTAACGTGGGAAGAAGTCACCACCGATTTATTGCGCGAAGCAAATGCCATTATTAATTTGGCAGGTACTAACATTGGCGATGCGCGTTGGACTAAGACGCGTAAGCAAGACATGCTTAATAGCCGTGTGCAGACGACGGCGTTAATTGCCAATCTTCTGGCGCCGCTCGGTGCGAAGAGCCCGCCATTATTGAATGCAAGTGCCATTGGTATTTATGGACTACAACAACAAATTCCGCACGGTTTACCAAAAGCGTTTGATGAAAATACCCAAATTGATTGCGATAGCCCCCCTGATTTTTTGGCAGAAATTGCTTGTGCCTGGGAAAAAGCAGCGGCAAGTGCGAAAGAAAATGGCGTGCGTGTTATTCATCTCCGATTTGCGGTGGTGTTGGCAAAATCAGGCGGGGCGCTCCCAAAATTAATTCAACCCTTCAAACTTTATGTTGGCGGTGTGATAGGTACGGGCCGTCAGCCATTTTCATGGGTCGCGATTGAAGATGTGGTGCGAGCGATTGATTTTTTACTCAGTAAGCAAACAGCAGCCGGGCCCTTTAACGTGGTTGCGCCGAATGCAATCACGCAACGTGAGCTAGCGAAGACCATCGCGCAGGTACTTGCTCGGCCAAATTGGTTGCCCACGCCTGCATTTGCATTAAAAATAATCTTTGGTGAGGAGATGGCGCAAGATTTACTCTTGGAAGGGCAGCATGCATATCCCAAACGTCTTATCGATTTGGGTTTCCAATTTGCCTATCCTGATATTGAATTGGCGTTGCGGCACTTGTTACAGTAGATATTAAGAATTCCTTAAGCATGTCCTGTTATTTTTGAAAAATGAGACCAAAACAAGGAATGCCTCATGTGGCAGTATTTGGATTTAGCGAAAGAAAAATTCTATTCTGGTTGCTATCTTGTAAAAAATATTACTGTCACCATCGGTTCAACCCTCATTAATACATTCGATGATGCGCACGCTATCCGAAATTATTTGTATGATGTCGCTAGTCAAGTGAAAGGTGGCGCAACGCATGCGTTAAATACCATGACGTTTAATCGATTACAGTCATTGCATCGATCAGCGAAAATTATTAATCACGCTCAGCTTGAAAATTTATTTTTGATGTTGTTGCCGGCAGTTCTGTACGAGATGCTTCAACAGTATTCATCCGATGAAAATGAAGACGAGCGTTTCTTGTCATTTAATTATTCGCCGCTTTATTTGACGGCCTCTTATGTCCTTATTTGTCGTTGGTTACAAATGCAGCGTAACAACGGCGTTTATTATAACCAGGCAATAGTCAATACGATGCTTGAAGAGATGCCGACAAATAGAAATTTTGAACCGTGCAGTGATGGTAAATTGCAATCAATAAGCGCTGATATCGTTAGTCTAATTTATTTCGCCGGTGATTTATCTCTTTTGTTAGGTGTTGAAATCACCGTGTCAACACTCGAAAAAATGTTGAGACAATTTGGTGTGTTGGAAGCGAAAGCTTTGCTTCCCTATCATCATGCGATTTTTGCTTCAACCTTTTTAATGCGTTGCTATGTTTATGGTAAGAGTTTATTAGAGTATCGCGTCGCTTCATCGAGCGAAGTATGCAGCAAGCATAGAGAAGAAAAATTATTAAAAAATAATTGGTATTCATTAGTGTATGGTACCGAATATGTTGGCATGAACATAATTTTGGATGAATTGACGCGTGTATTTGGCATTGGTAATGTATATACCTCCGCGGTTATTTCGAGTTTAGGTTATCAATATTTCATGGCCACAGCACTTTTGATTGATCAGCTGCCGGGCGCACATACTGGCATTGACTGGTTGCAACCAAGCCACTGGTTGATTGATAAAGGCGTTGAAAAGGGATCCGCCTTTATTTTGGATAGACTCAGAAATAGAAAGCCAAAAATTGAATTGTTTGAAGTGATTAAGTCGCAGCCATTTCGTTATGCTATCATGACTACCTTTTTTGAAGATATACACGCGGTGGATAAGCTTATTCAAACCCCTTCTTTTTATTATTATTTGAAATCGAATGAAAAACAATGGCGAGCTGCATTGAAAGCTATCAAACCATTTCGCGAAAAAGGTGTTAAGAGTTGGGTGCAATATAAAAGTTGGTTGCCCTATTTATTTTATTATTCACCCTCAGTATTGTTGCCAGGACAATATCAAGATTTACAAAAGTTGGTCGGTGCGTTGCTCAGTGATAAAGCGGATGATGTTATTTTCGTGGTACAAAAAATATTAGCATCCGTCGATGTGCATACACGTAATATGCCGGTTATCGTAAAGAAGCACAGTGAATTTAATTTTGAAAAGATGATTGATGATGATTATTTCAACCAGCCCACTGAAAAGGGTGAAACGAAGTGTGAGGAAGTGCTTGAAGAGAAAAAGGAAGAAAAACAAGAACTTCCTATCCCTGAAATAAAAGCAGATAAAATGGTGGTGAGTGATCATGCTGCTTTGCAAAAGGTAATTGAAGTACAACCACATAAACCTACTAGGATCATGTTCGATGAATATAAAGGTGAAGATTTAGAATTTTATCGGATGCCAACACCCAAAAGAGTGAACGCACCGGCAAATCAACTAGCCCCGATGGTAACTAAGCCAACCAATAAATCACAAATGAAACGAGTCTCTACACCATTAAGTGAAGATGATTTTGAAGAAGTGCCCGCATTAAATCAACGGCCAACTACATTGTCAGCGCTTAAGGATTCACTTTGGCAACAGCCTTCTCAACCGGCGAGGCGAGGCCCTGATTTGCGTAGCCAAAAGGCTTCACAACCACCAAAATCACAATTAAAGTGAGAAATAAAATGGGTGCCTCATTCACGATGCGATAAAAAACATGGCCGTGATGATTGCGGTCATGTTTGAAATCTTTCCATAATTTTCCAAGATAAAGATGATATAGAATGAGCAGTGCAACCAGGCCGAGTTTAAGATGCAGCCATGTCATTTGCATGAGGGCATGCGGGTTAGCACTAATTAGCCACAAACCAAAAATAATAGTAAAGATAGCACCCGGCGTTGCAATGCCAAAATAGAGTTTTCTCTCCATGATTTTAAAGCGTTCGATGCTGAGAAGGTCATTACTCATGGCATGGTAAACAAATAGACGTGGCAAATAAAATAAGCCACTAAACCAGGTAACCATAAAAATAATATGAAATGCTTTGACCCATAGCATGCTGTTGCTCCTTGGAAAATGTTGAGTTGTTATAGCACTAATCTGATATACTCTCCACTCTAAAAACGGAGAGCATTCATCAAACTGTGTCATGCCAGCGTGCTTTTAGCTGGCATCAAGAATGAACCTGAGAAAAGCCTGGATGCCAGCTAAAAGCACGCTGGCATGACACAGCTCCATAAACACTCTCTAAAAACGAGGTACTTTTATGTCTGATCCGTTGATTTTTACCGAAAATGCGGCAGCTAAAGTCCTGGAGCTCATCCAGGAAGAAGGTAATTTTGACCTAAAATTAAGGGTTTATGTTACTGGCGGCGGTTGCTCAGGCTTTCAGTATGGCTTTAGTTTTGATGAAGAAGTTGAAGCTGATGACACCGTTGTTATCAGAGAGGCGCGCTTCGCTGGCGGTGAACCGCAAGCGGTGTCATTGCTCGTTGATGCATTGAGCCTACAGTACCTGATGGGGGCTGAAATTGACTACAAGGAAGATATCGAGGGCGAACAATTCATTATTCGTAACCCTAACGCCAAAACCACTTGTGGTTGTGGATCCTCGTTTACGACAGAATAACGCGTTGATAACACCTAATGTTGATTGGCAACTGCCGCTATGTGCGTGCGGGCAATCAGATATGATTAATCGCTAAATGGAAGTATAGTAGTTGCATCATCAGTAAAAATACCAACGGTAACGGATGAAAAGGAGCAAGGGAAATGCGGAAACAAATATCACAAATGCTGTTGCCGATAAGCTTAGTCGTTAGTTGTGCGAGCTTTGCAGCGGATAAACAGCCGAATTTATGCAGTGATAATGCCGTTTTTAATGTCGGTGCCGGGATTTATGATATTACTGGTCCTGCGGCGGAAGAAGGCATGCTTGGTTATGCAATGATGCATCAGCAAACCGCAGGTATTGCACAACGCTTATGGGCGCGTGCTTTTGTCATTGAATCCCCTTGTAACCAAAAGCGTGTTGTTTTAGTAAATACCGATCTTTGTATGGTCACCGAAGCCGTTAAACAAGAAGTTGTGCGTAAGCTAAAAGAGAAATACGGCGATCGTTATGACGATAAAAATGTTTTGCTCACAGCAACGCATACACATAGTGGTCCAGGTGGGTTTTCAACGTATTTTCTCTACAATCTCACCACACTTGGCTTTGATAAAAAACATTTTGATACGATAGTTGATGGTGTGGTGAATGCCATCGAACGTGCACAAAGTAACATGACAAAAGCACAAATGAAAATTGCTGAAGGTGATTTGAACGGAATTAGTTTTAATCGCTCTCCTATGTCGTATCTTGAAAATCCAATTGCTGAACGTAATCGATATCAAGCAGATAGAGATACAAAGATGACACTGCTTAGATTTGATAGTATTGACGGTAAACCAATGGGTACCGTTAATTGGTTCCCACTCCACGGCGTTTCAATGAATAATAAAAATCATTTAATCAGTAGTGACAATAAAGGTTACGCTGAATATTTATTCGAAAAAGATTTTCAATCAGATAATGGCCCGCATGCATTTGTGGCGGCATTTTTGCAAGCGAATGCGGGCGATGTGTCACCAAATGAATTTGGTCATGAAGGCGGTACCGGTTTGGATGGAGTGAACGCAATTGAAAAAGCGGGTCGTCCACAATATGAAAAGGCAAAATCACTTTATAATACGGCAAATGAAGTGGTAAAAGGTGGCGTTGATTATCGTCACACCTTTTTGGCGATGGATAAAATTAACATTGAACCGCAGTACACGGATGGGAAGTTGCAAACAACGTGTCCCGCGGCCATTGGTGTTTCCATGCTTGCTGGCACGCAGGATGGAGAAGGCGTTGGCTGGCAAGGGGTCAGTTGTGATGTTTTAAAAGAGCGTTCCACCGGATTTACTTGTCAAATAACCTCAACCCCGTGTCAAGGGGTGAAACCAATCGCGCTACCAACAGGTTCTATGAAACCACATCCCTGGACACCGCCTATTTTGCCGTTACAAGTCGTCACCGTGGGTAATGTGGTGATTGTTGCCGCACCGTTTGAGTTGACAACCATGACGGGTCGTCGTATTCGTGAAGCAGTCAACGCACAATTGCCTAAGGAAGGCCATTATCATATCGTGATATCGGCGCTTTCAAATGCGTATGCCGGTTATGTTGCAACGAATGAAGAATATCAATTGCAGCGCTATGAAGGCGCATCGACGCAGTTTGGTCCCTGGCAACAAGCAGCCCTTTCACAAGCCTTCGCTAAATTAACCAAAGCGCTCGTTAAGGGTGAGCCAGTTGAAAATGGCCCGCAACCACCAGATTTGCATAGCCATCAGCAAAATATGCAACCGGGTGTTTTATTCGATGATAAACCGCTCGGCAAACAGTTTGGTGATGTGCATCAGGAGGTGAAGAAAGCATATCATCCGGGTGATACCGCTGAGGCCCAATTCTGGGGCGCGCATCCAAAAAATAATTATCATACCCAAGATACGTTTTTAGCAGTTGAACAGCGCGTGAATGGGGAATGGGTGATCGTTCGTCGCGATAATGATGCAGATACTGAATATCATTGGCAGCGTAATGGAGTGTCTTATTCGTTAATTACGCTTTTGTGGCGTATACCGCATGATATGCCAAAAGGCCAGTATCGATTCCGTTATAATGGCGATGCTAAATCAGCGATTACAACTAAAATGACAGCATTTACTGGTTATTCGTCGGTGTTTGAAGTGGTTTGATGGGTGCTTCGCTGCGCTCGCAATGATGAGATGATCATTTTGATCAATGGGTCCAGGACATGTGCCTGCGGCACTTGTCCTGGATGATAAATGCGAGGATCACCCAGCATTCTCATTTCCCATCGCTGGCATAGGCGAGCTGCCTTTCTTGCTAAAGTTTTTAAGTAACACTTTATCGTTTAAGAATTGAATCGTAATTTGAATATCGTCTTTTTCCCAGATAGCAGAAGTCCCCGAAATGCCGCCAATATCAATACTTTCTGATGAAGTAGGCGTGCCTAGAATGGCAGTTACTTCTTGCATGGTCATATTGGGTCTAACTTTGTTGAAATTGTCTTGGGTGATGCGAGAGCAAGCTGTCATCGCAAGGCAAAGGCAGAGAATTGCGAATAACTTTGAGGAGATTTTGAGCATTTTATCCATATCTATTCCTTAAGAGTTAAATCAAATACCAGGCCTCATTTCATACCAGGTTAGGGTGAGTGTCAATTGGCAAGGTAATGGTTGCAACGTAATAAATGAGAGGTTTATTGTATCAGTTTAATGGAGTGATTGAGGGTAAAGGATAATGCTGCGTAAAAAAAAGGAAGATAAAGAAAAGAAACTGAAAGTGAGCCCCGTTGAGCAGGTAAAGCAGCCCAATGCAGAGGTCAAAGCACCAACGGTTCAAATGCCAAACATGAGTGATGTGAAAGAAACCGTTGTTACTGTCTTGACGAAAGGTGGTCAATACACCATGTTTGCTGCATCCAAACTAAAAGAAAGGTGGGATGCGAGGCAACAAAAGCAAGAAGAAGTGATGGAAGATGAGTCCAGAGGAAAACCTCGCGACTGTTATAGCTTTGAAGCTAACATAACAGGCAGTATTGCACTGCTAGACCCAGATAAAGAAACGAAGGTTAAAAAAGCCGAAATAAATACAAAAGAAAAAGGGATAACTAATACCATTTACGGCTATATAGAAAGTTTTTTACCAAACCGCAAAAAAGAAAAAGTAACAGCCGAAAGAACGCTAGTTAGATCACCATTGAAAGAATTAGAAGATAAAAATGTTTTGATAAAAAAAGAGGTTGCGGTACTTGATGAATTGATATTAAAAAATGCTAATTCATTATATGAAGAAATTAAGCGAGATTTGGAAGTAAATCAACAAGCTATAAATGTAAATGTTGATGACTTGTTACTGAAACAAGCAAATTCATTGCGTGAAGAAATGAAAGCATATATGCCAAAGCGCAACAATACAGCTGCATTGCTTAAAAATTTGCGGTTCTTAAACAAATCAATGCTACAAAAAATTAATTTAATGCATGATGAAATCAAGCAACTTATTACAAAACGTAAAAAAATGGTTGAGCTCATTGATGATTTGACATTGCAAAAAATAATTCTCATGCAAGATGAAATAAAATGGCATTCAAAAACACGGGTAGATTTGTTTCTCTATTTATTGGTCGCTGTGTATTGTAAATATGTATTAATTGAAAGGAGGGGGGCAAAAAAGCAACATGGTATTGGTTCAACCGATCTTGGTACCAATGCTTGTCATAGTTCATTATTTACAAAAGTGAGATTGTTTCCCATACGAGAAAATATACCCTCGTTTTTTTCGCAATCGGCGATCCCAACCTTTAAGGAAACTGCATTTGATGAATCGCTTAACATGACAGTAGAGCTAGATAGAAAAGTCAATGAATTTGATGAGCATTTAGAAGGTATGT
>MGYG01000071.1:566-7329 GCA_001801635.1 Gammaproteobacteria bacterium RIFCSPHIGHO2_12_FULL_43_28 | reverse complement strand
TACCACCTGGTTGACACAGCCGGTTTTATGGCGCGTTGCACATTTGGCTTTTTTACTGGTGACGGCGGTGTTAATTTATTTTGCGGCATTATGGCTTGCTGGCATACGCTTGCATCATTTGTTAATGCCGGAACAGCAAGTCATTTAATTTATTGTCGTAATTGCCCGCTTGGGATGGCGACCGTTTGTCTGTTGCTATTAACGGCGGTTTCTGTCATCTTTCGCAGCGTTTCTAGTTTGCTTTCAAGAAAAGCAATATTGCGGTCTTGCTGTTCATATTGTTTAGAGAAATTTTTTATTTCTTTTTCATGCTTGGCCAATAGTACGTCGACTTCACTCGCCGGCCGTCCACTTTTTAGGACAGTCACCAGCTCCTGATGAAAGGATTTTGCAAACGTTTTGATTTGTTGCACTAATTTTTGCTGTTCTTCGTCACGCTTTCTTGCTTCATCTGTTAATGGCTCTGCCTGTTGGGTGTAAGCACTTTTTGAATCGAAAGCCTCTCTTGTGCCTATCTGCTCGAGGGTCGTTAAGTTGTGATTAATCTCTAGACTAAGCTGTTGCAGTTTATTGGGCCCACTTGCTTGGCTGAGTAATGAGGCTTCTTTGTGCTTGATGATAGCGATGGTATCCATATCGCGTTTGGTGAGGTTGCTGAGCGATTTGTCCGCTTGCAATAGCGATTTCATGATGTAAGCTGTGCTGCCGCTTTGTGATCCTGGACGTGCAACCGTCATTTGATTAACCTCATTTTTACCATACCTCCATTATAGCAAAACTAGCTGATGGCTTGCTTAAGGGGCGGTCTAAGCTGTTTTTGCCAGTTTAGGATGTAAATAAATTGGTGCAAAAGGCGATGCCTGTACAAATTCTATCATACCTTCTTTTAAGAGCTCGAGCATGGCGAGGAAGGTGACGACTATCCCAAGGCGCCCTTCTTTGACCTCGAAAAGATCGGTAAAGAGAGATCGATCATTGTCCTCAAGGGAGGCGAGGATGAGTGACATTTTTTCGCGCACAGAAAGTGCTTCCATTTGAATATGGTGAGTTACACTGAGCTCGGCCCGCTTCATGACGTCCATCAGGGCTTGTACTAAGTCTTTCATTGACACATTAGGTTCAGGTTTATCGACGGCTATTTGCTTGCTACTTGCCTCCACCACGAAAATATCACGCTCAAGCCGGGGCAGTTTATCCAAGTCTTCGGCGGCTTGTTTAAAGCGCTCGTATTCTTGTAAACGACGCACTAATTCTGCGCGCGGGTCGTCTTCTGTGTTTTCAGCTTCTTCACTGCGCGGCAGCAGCATGCGTGATTTGATTTCAGCTAAGATTGCCGCCATGACGAGGTATTCAGCCGCAAGTTCCAGCGATAAATTCTGCATTAAATCGATATATTCCATGTATTGCCGCGTAACGGATGAGACAGGAATATCCAAAATATCAATATTTTGCTTGCGAATAAGATAGAGCAAAAAGTCGAGCGGGCCTTCGAAGGCTTCAAGGAAGACCTTCATCGCATCTGGTGGGATGTAGAGGTCCTTGGGTAAGTCCGTGATCGCTTGCCCTTTAATGGTAGCGAATGGAACCACATTGGAGGCTTCAATGGTTTCTTCCGCGATCTCAAGTTGCTGCTCTGTCATAGTGGTATCTATCTCGACGGTATTGATGATAATATTACAGAAAATCAGCTGAAATGCCTACAGATAGCTTAAACATCATGAAAAATTCAGATATTGCAAAAGCAGTACAAGTTTTACGTGAGGGCGGTTTAGTCGCCTTTCCCACTGAAACCGTCTATGGCTTGGGTGCTGATGCGAGTAATGAGCTTGCTGTGCGCAAGGTGTTTCAGGCAAAAGCGCGCCCAGCTGATCATCCACTTATCGTGCACATTGGCAGTGTTAATGAATTGCCCGATTGGGCGGAAGTCGTACCGCCCGCCGCCAAACAACTGATGGATGCATTCTGGCCAGGGCCGTTGACACTCGTCTTTAAAAAGCGCTCTTATGTATTAGCAAGCGTTACCGGCGGGCAAGATACCGTCGCGGTGCGTATGCCGTCACATCCTATCGCAAGCGAATTATTACAAGCTTATGGCAAAGGATTAGTCGCGCCCTCCGCGAATCAATTTACCCATCTCAGTCCAACTAGCGCTGCAGCCGTGCGCGAAGAATTAGGTAGTGTCATTGATCTCATCTTGGACGGGGGTGCGTGTGAGCTGGGATTGGAATCCACTATTCTAGATGTCAGTCGAGAAAAGCCGGTAATTTTGCGTCCCGGCATGATTACGCGCACGATGCTAGAAAACGTATTAGGTGAACCCATTCTCGTTGCAACCAACGAAACCACAACGCGCGCGCCTGGCCGTCATCACTTGCATTATGCGCCAACGACGAAAACTATTTTATTACCAACCGAAAAAGTAGCTGCGTATGCGCGTTCATTAACACCTACTGATTTGCCGGTGGTTTTTGTCGTGCGTCATGAAACCGTATTACCGCATGAAACCGGTAATATTCATTGGGTGACGATGCCGCCTGCAGCGAAAGATTATGCACATGAATTGTATCGCATGCTGAGGACGTTAGATCAGCAACATTACCAGCAAATCATTATTGAAGATGTGCCGCTTGCGCCAGAATGGGAAGCGATACGGGATCGATTAACTAAAGCGAGTTATACGCAATGTTAACCACACTCACGCGCACTGAAACCTCGACGCTAATTGATGGTCCTACCGGCAAGCTTGAAGTAGCGCTATCAGCGCCAACTGAAAAACCACGGCGTGGGTTTGCTGTGGTATGTCATCCGCACCCGTTGCACGGCGGTAATATGCATAACAAAGTCGTGACAACCTTAGTGAGGCTCTTTCAGCATTTGGGTTTATACACGGTGCGGTTTAATTTTCGTGGGGTGGGACAAAGCGAGGGTTTTTTTGATGAAGGTCGAGGTGAAGTAAAAGATTTATTGGCCGTTATTGATTGGGTGCGCTTAGAACATCCTGACATTGATGTATGGCTCGCTGGTTTTTCCTTTGGTTCGTTTGTTGCAGCGCAAGCAGCATTAGATTTACCAGTGAAACAGTTAGTAACGGTCGCACCACCCGTTGAACATTTCCCCATGCGTTCCTTGCCGCCGATTTTATGTCCTTGGGTCGTTGTGCAAGGGGAATTGGATGAAGTAGTGCCGCCTGCTGCTGTATTTGATTGGGCAGAACATCGCAATCCGAAACCAACGCTTATTCGTTTACCCAAAGCCGATCATTTCTTTCACGGACAATTACAGTTATTGCGCGCCGAATTGGAAGCCGTGCTTAAAGGATGAATGGAATTTAAGCGAAACTTCTCTTATTTGAGTTTGTGTGTGCTCTTATCTTCTTCACCACCCACTTGTGTTATCCCGACTTTCCTTTTATATTTCTCCACCGTTTTATCACGCAATGTGCGTGGAAGCACATTCGGTTCGTTGGCAGCAATTTTACTTAATTGTCCTTCATAAGCTTTTAGCATTTTGTCAGTCGGCTTAAATTCAAATTTGTTCTTGATAGGGGTAGTGATGTAAATAGTATATGCCATATCAGTATAGCCGTTCTGTTTGAGGCTGAGTACAAGTGCTTCTGCTATTTCTTTTGTTTTCACATGGATAATTATTTTTGTACCAGGATTGCTGCTAGGGGTACGTAAATTTGCAACCATTTGCCCAGCCATCTTTAAGGTTTCATCATTCGGGAGGGAGAAATTATTTGGCCACCAACCGAAGCTGGTTCTCTCGCCTAGCATGCTGAAATCTTTAGAGCGATACCCACTCATTCCTTTTACTTCATTTGTTTCCGCATCGATATATTGAGTAGTATATTTTTCTTTACCGAAGTATACATCCATACGAAATTCGCCATCTTGCATATATTGCGCTGTGGCCGTTTCGATGGTTTTGCTGTCGTCATCATTTTTATATTCATTTCTGATAACCCGAGCAAGGTTTTCGCCTTTTGCATTGGTGAAATCTTTTGTGGTTGGAATGCCACGTAGATTGTTTTCACTTTTGATTTCTACGCTCACATCGGGATCAGACGCATCGGTTAATTTAATGCCAAGATATTTCTCGATAAGCTCTTCCTTCTTAACGCTATCGATGAGATCAGCCTCTTCACCGTAATATCCTATCATGGAAGGTGGTTGTTGATGTTGAGCTTTTAGAGATTCAGTTTCAGCAGCTCTTAATTGATTGAGTAATGTATCTAGTTGAGTTAAATAAGTTTTAGATTCTACTTTTCTTCTGTTTAATTCTTTGTTGTGCTCGTCTTTGCCGGTTACATCCTTAATTTGAAATCCCTTTTGATAAGCAGCCAAATCCACCCTAAGCGCTTTGATGTGGCCGTATAAACCTGTTAATTTTTGGTAATCACTCTTTGAAACAAGCGCATTTTTCGTTTGCATTTCAAAATGCTGTGCGAGTGATATTAGGCGTGCATAGTTTTTGTTGAGATGGCGCCAGTGTTTGATGTCCTCCTCTGAAAAGGCAGAGCTGAGGATTTTGTCATCTGTTTCTTTTTGTTTAGCTTGCGATTCAGGATGTTCTTTTACATATTCATCGAGATTGAATGTTTCCTGAGCTTTCACAAAATTCGTTGTTAAGGTTTGTAGTTGTTCTGTGAATGTTTTGATAGCCTTGCTATTATTCTTGATTTCTATGTCAAGTTTCCCAACATCTTGATTGCTAGTATTAATAGTAAGGCTTTCAATCGATTTCATGTGACTAGTGTGGTTACCCTCGATCTCTTTGAGGGGTTTTCCTAGAGTTTCTAGCCGTTTTAAAAATGTTTTGTCTTTTAATTTACTCGCTAATTTTTTGTACTCATCATGGTGCTCACGGAGTTTTTTAAGCTGTCCACTTATTTTAGTTGCCTCTATGTTTCGTTGCATAATTTGGCTTTCTTTATCTTTTTGAAGCAATTCATCAGTTTCTTGAATAAGAATAGACGGATTTTCCAACGGTGTTCCGTAGATTTCCAGTGGTGGCACATTTGCATCAGGATGACTTGGTGGCGGAGGTTCGCTTGATGTTTTATGAGGTGAATAATCCTTAATGATTTTTAGCTCGATAGGTTCTTCTTGTGCAGTAGATGACTTGGCGTTGCTAAAGGTTTTATTTGAAGTTTTTTTTCTAATTCCTTCCCCTATTTTTTTGGGATCGCTTTGCGGCGGCATATTTGATTTTTGCAACGGAGATTTTATTTCCTTGTTTGCTAATTGGTTTTTAAGACGATCAACATCATTTAATTTCATTTCGATAAGAAATGCATGTTCTTCCGATAATAGCTGTTTTGCCTTATTTATGCATTGTTCGACGTCATTAAGTTCCAAAGTGGTGAATTCAGAATCTGGGTTTTTTAAGCTGGTTTGAATAGCATCAAGTCGATCATCGATATCATTGAAAAAAGGCTGGATTTCTTTATTAGTAGTAGGGGTTTCTTTTTTCTCAATTATTTTTTCTATTATAGATTCAGTTTTTCGTTTCTTATTTAGATAATCAATATAGTTCTTGATATTATCTATCAGAAATGACGCTTTTTTTGTGGCATCCGGTGGAAATTCCACTTCGGTTAATTGTATTTTCAGCTTCTCTAGATACGCTATTTTATTAGTTATTGTTTCTGATTTATTAGCGATGATTTGATACTGTTTAGTCTGTATCTTATTCAAGAAGAAATGGGCGTCTTCCACTTCTTTTTTAAATTTAGCTTTAGTAGTAGGTATCTCCTCCATGCCGTGGAGGTTCTGCGGAAAGGCTTCGTTTAATGTCTTCTCAGTATCCTCAAGTGTCGGCTGGATCTCTTTAGCTTCTTTCGGATTTGGTTCAAGGCTTTCGATTTTACTAGACTTAGCTTCAGATACTGCAGGATCCTGTTTATACTCTTCAAAAATCTCAGATTTCTTGTAACCAATTTTTTGTGTCTTCGTTTCCGCTAATTTTTTTAAACGTGTAATCTCATCCTGATGCGTGTTTATTTGGATTTCGAAGTCATAGTTTTCGTATAACTTTGTTTCTGCCAAATTTTTCTGGATTTTTTCAAGTTCTAAAATAGTATCAGCTGAATGTTCTTTGTTGAGCGTTTTTAGATTAGTTTCTATTCCTTCTAGTTGATTGCCTATTTCTTTTAAAAAGTTATTACTTTCCTCATAGGTTAGTCTTGCGCCTTGGGTATTCGCCTCGTTTTCACGCTCAAGCCTACCCACATTCTCGTAGCCGGTCTTGGGGGGTTGCTTAGGGGGTTGGCTTGGCATCTTGCTATATGTGGATAGGGGAGGAGTGTTTTTATTCTCGCTTTTCTTTTCTAACTGCTCGAGTTCTTTGCTTACATCTGGGCCTCTACTTCCAAGTGCTCCAAGCGCCTTCTCGACGCGAGAATTCGTAGATTGTGTTTGCCTTTCCGCTTCAACTCGCAATTTCTCTAACTTATCCCGTGGAGGACTGGTCACCTGTTTATTCAGCTTATCCTTCAGTTTATCAATTTTATTTGGAATATCTGTGCCCACATTTATTTTCCTGACTAGTGTGGCTATGGTTTCCTTCTGTGTAGTAAGTTTAGTGATGAATTCATGGTAATTAGATAGTGATTTCAAATCTTTTTTAGTTGATAGCCAGGTTAAATCTAGATTGAGCTTCTCCAAAAATTGCTTAATTCTTACCTGATTCTCTACTCCTTCCTTCGTTGTTTCATCGATGAAAAGTGTATTTAGCTCGCTGAGCTGGCTTAAATCAGTCT
>MGYG01000071.1:0-541 GCA_001801635.1 Gammaproteobacteria bacterium RIFCSPHIGHO2_12_FULL_43_28 | reverse complement strand
AATCAGTCTTTAATGATTGACGACTCTTACTCATCCCCCACCCCTCTCGTTATAGATTTCTCTCTCTATGCTTAGTATAGCAATCACCGCTTAAGAGATACTTAATTCATATATTTCATATCATTATTATAATCGCAAACGTTCATTATGGCATTAATTGAGTGTAAACAAGGGGTTGTTACGTGAAGCAAGTGTTCGGTTAACCGAACCTATACATGAAGCAGGATATGACTATCCCTTCTACCGCTGATTTACACTTCGCTAATCCGGGCTTCTACGCTATACTTTTTCATATAGCATTCAAGGCAATAGGCGAAGGAAACATGCAACTACCCGTTCTTATTAAGGAAATACCCGCTCAAGTGGTAAATGAGCAAGCGGCCTTTGGGCCGTTTGATTTGAAAGAGTATATTCAAGCGGAAGACGGCAGTCGGCATAAATTCAGCGCAGGACTCGCAAGTGGTGCTGCACTGCCAAAAGGTTTAATTTGCACGGAAGATGGTTTGGTGACGGGTATTCCGGGTAAAGAAACACATGGCAC
>MGYG01000070.1:3477-12627 GCA_001801635.1 Gammaproteobacteria bacterium RIFCSPHIGHO2_12_FULL_43_28 | reverse complement strand
AACGTTTCTCAATCAAGTAGTTGCCGGCGAGAATGGCCTTGATTTTATCGAGTTCGGTTGGATGAATATCGGTTAAAAAACCAAGCCGGCCACGGTTGACGCCAAGGACAGGGACGTCATCATTGATGATGAGATGGGTAGCATGCAAAAGACTGCCATCGCCGCCGACCACGATGAGCAAATTGCAATGTTTACCAAGTTCGTTGCGCGGAACGTGTTTTAAGTTGCTGTCGTCAAGCTCATTTGCTGTGTCGGTATCGACGATCACGGACTGGTTGAGGCGGCGAAGGTGCTCAATCAACACGCTAAGCGTCTCACGCATGCCGGGGTGCTTGACCCGGCCAATGTGTCCGATGATACCAACCACGTTGAACACGGAAGTCATACAGGGTCCTCAATAAAAAGAATATCCATACCCTACCTTGAATTTGCTGCTTTAGTCCATATATCCATAATCATAATGATAAACGCGAGAAGCAAGAAATAGGAGAGTGTTTCATGGTAAAGCATAAAAATCCGGTTGATCCTGACCTTGAGCCAACGGATGAGGTGCCAACGGAGTTATTATCGCACCCCTCGTATCAAGAACTGATGAGGCAGCTGGATGAAGCCGAAAAGAAAGGGCAAGAGTCTTGGGAGAGGTTGCTGCGTCTTCAGGCCGAGCAAGAAAACCTGCTGCGTCGATCAGAGAAAAACATTGAAAATGCCCATAAATATGCGCTCGAGAAGTTTGTGACGGAGCTTTTGCCTATCATCGACAGTCTTGAGCTTTGCGTTGAAAAAGTACCTGTCGAACTAGAGGCACCGGCTGCCGCTGTGATCGAAGGGGTCGGCCTCACGCTAAAAATGTTTTATGCCACGTTAGAGAAATTTGGCATCAGACAAGTAAATCCTATCGATCAACCATTTGATCCTGAGCTTCACCAGGCCATCTCGATAAAAGAGGATGCGTCAATGAAACCAGGCACGGTTGTTTCGGTGATGCAAAAAGGCTACACCCTAAATGGCCGCCTCGCGCGCCCCGCTTTAGTAATCGTTTCGAAAAATGGTTGATTGAAATTTAAAGAATTGCCCTTATGTTATAGATATAGACAGCGGAGATAATCATGGCAACTAATAAAATCATAGGCATAGATTTAGGCACAACGAATTCATGCGTCGCGGTAATGGAAGGGGACAAGGTAAGAGTCATCGAAAATTCAGAAGGTGCTCGTACCACGCCATCGATTGTGGCCTATCTTGATAATGATGAAATTCGAGTGGGGATGCCGGCCAAGCACCAGGCGGTCACCAATCCAAAAAATACGATTTACGCATCCAAGCGTTTAATCGGTCGTCGTTTTGATGAAGCGATGGTGAAACGCACCCAGGAAACCGTTCCTTATAAAATCATCAAAGCAGACAATGGAGATGCGTGGGTTGAAGTGTTGGGTAACAAAGATCTCGCACCACAGCAGATTTCAGCACAAGTGTTGATGAAAATGAAAAAAACAGCTGAAGATTATCTGGGCCATGAAGTGAAAGAAGCGGTGATTACCGTTCCTGCTTACTTCAATGACTCTCAGCGTCAAGCAACCAAAGATGCAGGCCGTATTGCTGGACTAGACGTGAAACGCATTATCAATGAACCAACGGCAGCAGCGCTTGCTTACGGTCTTGATAAAAAACCAGGGAATCGCAAAATTGCGGTGTATGACTTGGGTGGTGGTACGTTTGATATTTCGATTATCGAAATTGCTGACATTGACGGCGAACATCAATTTGAAGTGCTCTCCACGAATGGCGATACTTTCTTAGGTGGTGAAGACTTCGATCAACGATTGATTAATTATCTGGTGGATGAATTTAAAAATACATCGGGTATTGATTTGCGTAAAGATCCGCTGGCTTTGCAGCGTCTTAAAGAATCCGCTGAAAAAGCGAAGATTGAACTTTCGTCCACGCAGCAAACCGAAGTGAATTTGCCTTACATCACTGCGGATGCGAGTGGTCCTAAGCATTTAAATATCAAAATTACTCGCGCAAAATTGGAATCCCTGGTCGAAGATTTAGTGATGCGTTCTGTTGAACCCTGCAAAATCGCGATGAAAGATGCGAAGTTAAGCGCTGATCAAATTGACGATATCCTGCTGGTTGGCGGCCAAACCCGTATGCCACTCGTGCAAGAAACCGTGCGCAAATTCTTTGGTAAGGATCCACGTAAAGACGTAAACCCTGATGAAGCCGTTGCGATTGGTGCAGCGATTCAAGGGGCCGTGCTGTCAGGTGCGATTAAAGATGTGCTCTTGCTTGATGTGACACCACTTTCACTCGGTATTGAAACCATGGGTGGCGTGATGACCAAGCTCATCGAAAAAAATACGACGATTCCAACGAGAGCGGCGCAAACCTTTTCAACGGCAGCTGATAATCAAACCGCCGTGACGATTCACGTGTTGCAAGGTGAGCGTGAAATGGCGTCTGCCAATAAATCACTCGGTCGATTTGATTTAGCGGATATTCCGCCAGCACCGCGTGGTATGCCGCAAGTTGAAGTGACGTTTGATATCGATGCAAATGGTATTTTGCATGTCTCTGCCAAAGATAAGGCAACGGGCAAAGCACAATCAATCAAGATTCAAGCTTCCTCCGGATTGAGTGAAGATGAAATCAAACAAATGGTGAAAGATGCGGAAGAACATGCGGCAGAAGATCGTAAATTCCATGACTTGGTTGCAGCGCGTAATCAAGCGGATAATATGATTCATGCGGTCACCAAATCACTGCAAGAAGCCGGTGATAAAGTCTCTGCTGATGAACGTAAGGCGATTGAAGAAGCCGTTGATGCGTTGAAAGAAGCGTTGAAAACCGATGATAAAGAGGCAATTGAAGCAAAAACCAAGGTATTAACGGATGCTTCTGCTAAGATGGCTGAACGCTTGTACGCAGAAGGCGGTGCTGCATCAGGCGCTGCGCATGAAGCAGGTCAAGCGGGCCAGGCAGAATCGCAAGAAAAGAAAAGTGAAGATGTTGTTGATGCTGAATTCGAAGAAGTGAAAGACGATAAAAGCAAAAACAGTTAAGCTTTACTAGACGAGGTCCCCGCAGTGCTAGTGACTGTGGGGATTTCCTTTTTAATATGAAGTGTATGAGACAATGACAAAACGTGATTATTACGACATTTTAGGTGTTTCTCGTAACGCGAGTGATGAAGAAATCAAAAAAGCCTATCGGCGGCTTGCGATGAAGCATCATCCTGACCGTAATGCCGGGAATGATAAAGCGGAAGAAAGTTTTAAAGAAATCAAAGAAGCTTATGAAGTGCTTTCTGATAATAGAAAGCGCACAGCCTACGATCAATTTGGCCATGCTGGCATGGAAGGCATGGGTGGATTTGGCGGAATGGGGGGTGGCGCTGATAGCATGAATTTCGGTGATATCTTTGGTGATATCTTCGGTGATATTTTTGGCGGACGCAAAAGCAGCGGCCCACAGCGTGGCGCTGATTTGCATTTTTCTCTGGAAATTACGCTGGAAGAAGCTGTTTTTGGCAAAACCACCGAAGTGACCATTCCAACCATGGTGAGCTGCGGTGACTGCCGTGGTTCCGGTGCGCGGAATGGCACATCGCCTGAGACGTGTTCGGATTGCGGCGGCTATGGACAAGTGCGCATTCAGCAAGGCTTTTTTACCGTGCAGCAAACCTGCCCCTCTTGTTACGGGAAAGGTAAAATTATTAAACATCCGTGTGCAAAATGTCATGGGCGCGGCCGTAGTAAACAAGACAAGAAATTATCGATTAAAATTCCCGCAGGTGTTGATGTCGGTGATCGCATACGTTTAAGCGGTGAAGGTGAAGCGGGCGAATCGGGTGCGCCACCAGGTGATCTTTACATTCAAATTCAAGTGTTGCCGCATGCACTCTTTGAGCGTGATGGTAAAAATCTTTATTGTGAAGTGCCGATTAGTTTTGCGATTGCAGCATTGGGCGGCGAACAAGAAGTGCCGGCGCTTAAAGGCCGGGTGAAATTAAAAATTCCACCGGGTACCCAGACAGGTAAAGTGTTTAGAGTCAAAGGCATGGGTGTTCCTTCTGTACGCGGCGGTATACAAGGCGATTTAATGTGTAAAGTATCGGTTGAAACACCGGTTAATTTAACGGCAAAGCAAGAAGAATTGTTGCAGCAATTTGAAAAAACGCTATCCGTTAATAATAAACATAATCCAAAAACAAGCGGTTGGTTTGATAAGGTCAAACAGTTTTTTGATGATATGAAATTGTAAATTTGGCGTCATTGCGAGGCTGCGAAGCGTTTAGCCGAAGCAATCCAAGAGGCAGTCGAAAACTGGATTGCCGCGCCCGCAAAAAAACGCGGGCTCGCAAAGACGAGGATTAAAGATCAACTAGTTTCGGAGTGATTGGAATGCAAAAAGTACCCATGACAGCAAACGGGGCTGAAAAATTACGTCAAGAATTAACTCGATTAAAACAAACCGAGCGTCCAAAAATTATTACCGCGATTGCAGAAGCGCGTGCGCATGGCGATCTAAAAGAAAATGCGGAATATCACGCGGCGCGCGAACAGCAAGGTTTTATTGAGGGCCGTATTTTAGAGCTTGAATCCAAGCTTTCCATGTTACAAGTGATTGATGTCACTAGCATGGAAAACACGGGCCGTGTTATTTTCGGTGCAACGATTAAATTAGAAAATACACAAGGGCATTCGCTTACCTACCAAATTGTGGGTGAAGAAGAAGCAGATATTGGCAACAATCGGATTTCTGTCACTTCCCCTGTTGCGCGCGCGCTGATTGGTAAGTATGAAGGTGATAGTGTAAAAGTGCATACGCCAGATGGTGTTGTCGTTTACGATATCATCGAGGTGGCCTACGTTTAATGAAGACAAAAAGCAGCAAACGCTGGCTAAAAGAACATTTTTCCGATCCCTACGTCAAGCAGGCGCATCAGGAAGGTTATCGCTCGCGTGCTGTTTATAAATTAGTAGAGTTGCAAGAACGTTATCATTTGTTTAAGCCGGGCATGACGGTCGTCGATTTAGGCGCAGCACCAGGCGGCTGGTCACAAGTATTAGTCAAACTCATCAAACCAAAAGGCCGCATTATAGCGCTTGATATTTTGCCCATGGATCCGATTGAAGGGGTGAGCTTTATTCAGGGTGATTTTGCTGATGATGCCATCCTAAGTACACTTTTCACCGCACTTCATGGTAATAAGGTTGATTGGGTCGTGTCTGATATTGCTCCCAATATGAGTGGCAATGAAAGTATTGATGTTCCGCGTTCAATGTATCTCGTCGAATTAGTGGTTGATTTTGCTAAAAAAGTCTTGCCGCCCGGGGGTGGTTTATTGACCAAGGTCTTTCAGGGAGAGGGTTTTGATGCATTATTAGCGGACCTTAAACACAATTTTAAAAACGTCACGATCAGAAAGCCGAAAGCATCACGTGATAGATCACGTGAAGTCTATGTTTTGGCAAGAGATTTTAAAGCGAAGGCGTGAGCAGGCCTTTAAGGTTCGTGCCGCAACCGCTGTAAATATACAATTAATAAGCGTGTTTCTCTTTCGCAGATTAGGTATGATTGAATTATACTTGTGAGTAGGGAAGCTAGTTAGAAGTTAGAAGAGGTCTATCAACGTGAATGATGCAGTCAAAACAATACTTTTATGGATGATAATAGGGGTTATCCTGATCTCTGTTTTCAATAATTTTGGTCCGAAGCGCGAAACAGAAGAACATATCACCTACACTTCGCTTCTGAATAACATCAAAGAAGGCAACGTCCGCGCGATAACGATTTCTGATCAGAATGTTACTGGTACTTTCCAAAATAATAAGGTTTTTGCAACTTATCTGCCAATGCGACAGGATCCCGCATTACTTAATCAACTGGTCGAAAAGGATGTGATCATCAAAGGTAAAGCGCCTGATCAACCAGGCATCTTTATGCATCTTTTGAATTTGCTGCCCTGGATTATTCTTTTCGCTATCTGGATTTACGTTTTGCGCCAACAAACAGGCGGCGGCAAAGGCGGTGCTTTTTCATTTGGCCGCAGTCGCGCGCGATTACTGAATGCTGACCAGGTTAAAATCACCTTCACCGATGTTGCTGGATGTGAAGAAGCAAAAGAAGAAGTAAAAGAGTTAGTCGATTTCTTGAAAGATCCCGGCAAGTTTCAACGCCTCGGCGGCAAAATTCCTAGCGGCGTACTTTTAGTAGGCCCGCCAGGTACTGGTAAAACCTTGCTTGCGCGCGCAGTGGCGGGTGAAGCAAAGGTACCGTTTTTCACGATTTCAGGTTCTGATTTTGTTGAAATGTTCGTCGGTGTTGGTGCATCACGTGTCCGTGATATGTTTGAGCAAGCGAAGAAACAAGCACCTTGCATTATCTTTATCGATGAAATCGATGCGGTTGGCCGTCATCGTGGCGCAGGTCTTGGTGGTGGACATGATGAGCGCGAACAAACCTTAAACCAGTTACTCGTTGAAATGGATGGTTTCCAGGGTAATGAAGGTGTCATCGTCGTTGCTGCAACGAACCGACCAGATGTTTTGGATCCTGCCTTACTGCGACCAGGACGGTTTGATCGTCAAGTGGTGGTGGGTCTTCCCGATGTGAAGGGGCGTGAGCAAATCCTTCGCGTCCATAGCCGTAAAGTACCCATGGCGGACGATGTTAACGTTGCTGTGATTGCACGCGGTACGCCGGGCTTTTCAGGCGCTGATTTAGCGAATATTGTGAATGAGGCAGCCCTCTTTGCCGCGCGCGCGAATAAGCGTGAAGTTGATATGGAAGATTTTGAGCGTGCAAAAGATAAAATCATCATGGGAACCGAACGTCGTTCCATGGTGATGACGGAAGAAGAAAAGAAACTAACTGCCTATCATGAAGCAGGGCATGCGATTGTCGGTCTTTTAGTGCCAGCACATGATCCTGTGCACAAAGTAACGATCATCCCGCGCGGTAGAGCGTTGGGTGTTACGATGTTTTTGCCGGAAGGCGATCGTTACAGTTACACGCGCGAATATTTAAATAGCAAAGTGTCCAGTCTCTTTGGCGGTCGTATCGCTGAAGAACTTATCTTTGGCGGCAGTAAAGTAACTACTGGTGCGTCTAATGACATTCAAAAAGCAACTGAAATTGTGCGCAATATGGTAACGAAGTGGGGTTTGTCCGAGAAGGTGGGCCCACTTTCTGTGGGCGCTAACGATGAAGAAGTATTTTTAGGACACTCCATTACCCGACATAAAGAAGTGTCTGAAGCGACATTCAGTGTCATCGATGCTGAAGTGCGTGATATTGTCGAACGCAATTACCGTCGTGCAGAGCAAATTCTCAAAGATAATGTAGATAAATTGCATCTCATGGCAGATACCTTAATGAAATATGAAACCATTGATCAGGAACAAATCAAGGATATCATGGAAGGCAAACCCGTCCGTGAACCTGCATTTTGGCGAAGGGATAAAGAAGCGAATGCCAAAAAACTCGCTGAAAATGAATCAAAACCAGCAAAATCTGAAGAAGGCATGAAATTGGATAATGATAAAGGAACGGCTTCCGCAAATGGCACTAGCACGAGTCTCAGTTAAGATGGCAACCTCAACAAAAGAAAGACGCTACTTTGGTACCGATGGTATTCGGGGCCGGGTTGGCGTTTCACCAATCACCCCTGAATTTGTATTAAAACTTGGTTGGGCCGTTGGTAAAGTGCTTGCCCGGAATGGGAGCGGCAAAGTGTTAATCGGGAAAGATACGCGTATTTCAGGCTATATGTTTGAGTCAGTGCTTGAAGCTGGTTTGTCGGCAGCCGGCATTGATACGCATTTGTTAGGCCCCATGCCAACACCGGCGATTGCTTATTTGACGCGTACTTTACGTGCGCAAGCCGGTATTGTGATTAGTGCCTCACATAACCCGTATTATGATAACGGAATCAAATTTTTTTCCGCACAGGGTACCAAGCTGCCGGATGACGTTGAATTGGCGATTGAAGGGCAATTAGCGCAACCCATGACAACCGTCGACTCAGCAGCGCTTGGCAAAGCGATTCGTATTGTTGATGCACCAGGGCGTTATATTGAATTTTGTAAGAGTACCGTTTCATCCAGCATGATTTTAAACGGCTTAAAAATTGTGGTTGATTGTGCACATGGCGCTGCTTATCACATTGCACCTAATGTGTTGCGTGAATTAGGCGCGGAAGTGTTTGAATTGGGTGTTGAGCCAAATGGGCTTAATATCAATCTCGAATGCGGTGCAACGCATCCTGATAAACTGCGTGCGGAAGTGTTGGCGCGTAACGCGGATCTTGGGATTGCACTCGATGGCGATGGCGATCGGGTCGTCATGATTGATCATAGGGGACATGTCTTAGATGGCGATGATCTGCTTTATATCATCGTGAAGCACAAAGCTAAGTTTGGTTTAATGAAGGGCGGGATCGTGGGTACGGTCATGTCCAATTTAGGCTTTGAGCAGAGTGTTACTCAGCTCGGGCTTGATTTCATTCGCACACCCGTTGGAGACCGCTATATTATGGCGGAATTAGTCAATCGCGGTTGGTCACTGGGTGGTGAGCCATCAGGGCACATCGTTTGTCTTGAGCTAACGACAACAGGTGATGGAATCATCACCGCACTGCAAGTGCTGGCAGCGATGCATGATGAAAATTCATCGCTCGCTGCAATGTGTTGTGGTCTTAAAAAATTCCCGCAAATTTTACTGAATATCAAAGTCAATCAAATTGCATCCCCCATGGATAATCCACGTATACAGCAGGCCGTGAAGGACATTGAAAGCGTTTTAGGCACGAGGGGCCGAGTTTTGTTACGACGTTCTGGCACAGAACCGTTGATGCGCATCATGGTGGAAGGCGAAGAAGAAGTGCAGGTGAAGAAATTAGCCGGTCAGTTGGCTGACGTTGTCACCACGGAATTTGCTGTTGAAGGCTAGTACATCGATTCACTGGTTTTGACCTGCTGGCGCTCAGATTGCAAGATATTGGAAAGCTTCGATTGAAAAAAAGTGCAGGTGTACTTTACTGTACATCGAGCTTTTTTGATTGAGAAGCTTTTCAAGATCGATGCAAGATGGGATGCCAGCGGGTCAAAACCAGTGAATCGATGTACTAGGACCTGTTTGATAATT
>MGYG01000070.1:0-3465 GCA_001801635.1 Gammaproteobacteria bacterium RIFCSPHIGHO2_12_FULL_43_28 | reverse complement strand
GCACGCTGGCATGACACAGTTCCATAAACATTCTCGTATTTTCTGCTTTAACGCCGTCATTGCGAGCCTGCGTTTTTTGCGGGCGTGGCAATCCAGTTTTCGACTGCCTCATGCTTTAGCTAAACGCTCTTAAGCTTCGCAACGACGAACCTCCTGCGGCATACACTGAGCTGTTGACAATTCATTTGCTTGCTACAAAATAAAAATCCCCTCATTTCCAACGGAAGAGGGGATTTTTCGTTCCCTTCAAGAAATGCGTGCGTTACGCAACCATTTCTTTGAGTTTTTTAAGGGCTTTGATTTTAACCGCTTTGTAAGCAGGTTTGGCTTTAATCATGATTTCTTCGCCAGTAAAGGGATTGACACCTTTACGTGCTTTTCTAGCAGGTTTTTTGATGACTTTGATTTTCATCAAACCTGGCATAACAAACATGCCTGGGCCGCCAGATTTAACGTGCTTCTCAATAACTTCTGTAAGGCAATCGAATACAGCAACAACATCTTTTCTGGTAAGGCAGGTGATATCGGTGATCGCTGCGATCATACCGCTTTTTGACATTGGTTCCTTAACAGTAGGCATTTTCCCAGCTACTTTTTTAGCAGCCATTTTAGTTGCCTTTGTTTTTACCTTGGTAACTCGCTTGCTTGCAGGTTTCTTTTTCGAAGCTTTTTTTGCAGCCATGTTTTTTCCTCACTAAGTAGAAAGACATTAATAAACATAACATTTTTGTAGAAATTTGCGAGTATTTTTTGCAAAAATAGCTAAAAAACAGCTAAAAAATCGAAAAAAACTGCAAAAATTCAGTTTTTCAGCGAATAATCAGCGAATAAATAGCGGAAGCTGTGAGTTGTTTACATTGATTTTGTGCTATAGTAGCGGGCAATGTGACTCTCAACCTGTGCCGAATCGGCCCATCCCTGGAGCTTGCTTCTTTTACAGGCTTCCTATACAATTCTCGCGCTTTGGTAGGGTTAATTTAGACTCCATAATTAGGATTTACAATGAAAACGTATTTTGCAACTAACGAAACTAGCGAACAAAAGTGGTATGTTGTTGATGCATCAGGAAAAGTTCTGGGTAGATTGGCTAGCCAGATCGCCAAATGTCTGCGCGGTAAGCACAAACCAGAATTCACGCCACATGCTGATGCTGGTGACTACATCATTGTTATTAATGCCGCTTCTGTGAAGGTGTCAGGTAGAAAGGAACAAGATAAGAAATATTTTAGTCACTCAGGCTTTCCAGGCGGTATCAAGGAAACAACCTTCGAGAAGTTACAGGAAAAAGATCCTGTCCAAATTATTGAACTTGCGGTCAAAGGTATGTTGCCCAACAACCCATTGGGTCGCGCAATGTTCCGCAAATTAAAAGTTTACCCAGGTGCAGAGCATCCACATGCGGCGCAACAACCTGAATTGATTAACCTGTTAAAAGAAGACACAGAATAGGATAACAGTATGCCAGCTAAGAATATTTACGCTACTGGTCGTCGTAAGACCTCTACAGCAAGAGTTTATTTAAAACCAGGCAAAGGCGACATCGTTGTGAACGATCGCTCACTGGATGAATATTTCGGTCGTGAAACAGCACGTATGATCGTGCGTCAACCGCTTGAATTGCTGGGTCAACAAACCCGATTCGATGTCATTGCATCCGTTGCGGGTGGTGGCATGAATGGTCAAGCAGGTGCGCTTCGTCATGGTATTTCTCGTGCATTGCTCGCTTACGAAAGAGATGGCGTTGCCGCTGACAGTGAAGCAGCAGATGCTACCCGCAAGTCACTCCGCAGAGCAGGTTATCTGACTCGTGATGCGCGTGAAGTTGAACGTAAGAAAGTTGGTAAGCACAAAGCGCGTAAAGGCACACAGTACTCGAAGCGTTAATTCGCGTTTGTTTGTATTTGTTACTGTTTAGGAGATGGGGGATCGTCTAGTGGTAGGACAGCGGACTCTGACTCCGTTAACCTAGGTTCGAATCCTAGTTCCCCAGCCACGTTGTACTATGTGAGGAAGATAGCATGGCAGTTATTACTAATAAACGATCCGTCATGACGCTGTATTCCGGCGCGCTTGATATCCCTAGTCACCGTGTGCGTATAGTCTTAGCCGAAAAAGGTGTTTCTTATGAAGTAGTCAGCACTGAATTAAGGGGCAAACCAGAAGACTTGCTGGAACTCAATCCTTACGGCAACGTGCCTACCCTGGTCGATAGAGAATTAGCATTATACGATCCCAATATCATTACTGAATACCTGGATGAGCGTTTTCCACATCCACCACTGATGCCGGTTTACCCTGTTGCGAGAGCGAAGGCCCGTTTGATCGTCTATCGTTTTGAACGCGAATGGGGGCCACTGATTCATGCGATAGAAAGCGGCAAGCCAGCTGAGCAGCAACTAGCCAAAAAAGAGTTAGCGGGTTATATCTCACAATTGGTGCCTGTCTTTGCGGTCGGCCCTTATTTTATGGGCGAAGAATTTAGTTTAGTTGATTGCTGTATTGCGCCTGTGCTGTGGCGTTTACCAGCGTGGGGTATTACACTATCCCCATCGGATATGAAGGTCGTCAACAAGTATGCTGAACGACTTTTCCAACGGGATTCGTTCCAGGCGAGTCTCACTGAATCCGAGCAGGAATTAAGAAGTTTGGATAAAGCAGAAACAGCTTAAAAGGAGTGAATGTTTATGCTGTCAAATAGACCTTACCTACTGCGCGCTTTTCACGATTGGATTGTTGATAGCGCCTGCACCCCAATTTTAGTACTGGATGCAAATCATCCACGTTGCAAAATTCCAGAGGAGTACGCCGAGGGTGGTGAAATCGTATTTAATATTGCGCCATCAGCTATTCGCGATTTGAGTATTTCAAACGAATGGGTTGAGTTTAAAGCATCCTTTACCGGCGTTATCCATATCATTTCCGCTCCTATCAAAGCGGTGTTAGCTGTTTATGCTGAAGAAAATGGCGAAGGTATCTTCTTTGATGCGGATGAAGATGATACTGACGATGGTGAAGTTGTTCAACTTCGATCGATCGATGGTTCTGCAACTGCACCTCTAGAAGAACGTATTGCAGCAAGTGAGGGGGTAGCGAGAGTAAAGCCATCCTTGCGTTTAGTGGAGTAACACTGATCACCCGTCATTGCGAGCTCGCGTTTTTTGCGGGCGTGGCAATCCAGTTTTCGACCGCCTCATGCCACAGCCAAGCACTTCGTGGCCTCGCGATGACAATACAATATATGATTGTTGGCACATTGCAGCGGCCCCAGCTTCTGTCATGCCAGCGCGTTTCTGAGCTGGCATCCAACTATCGAATTTGCAAAAAACCAAAAAATCCGGATGTAAGCTTAGAAAGTATGACGAGAATATTCATCAAACCGTGTCATGCCAGCATGCTTTTAGCTGGCATCCAAAATGAACCTGAGAAAAGCCTGGGTGCCAGCTAAAAGCATGCTGGCATGACACA
>MGYG01000069.1 GCA_001801635.1 Gammaproteobacteria bacterium RIFCSPHIGHO2_12_FULL_43_28 | reverse complement strand
CTAATAAACCAGGCGCGAAAATTTACGTCGATAACCAACAATACGGCACAACACCGGCAACGATCACACTGCCAAATTATATTTACGGCGGCAAAGCAGTGACCGTGAAAAAGGCAGGCTTTGGTGAACAAACCAAAGTGGTCAACACCGCATTTCAACCGGTTTCCATTTTAAATGTATTTTTCTGGCCAGGTTGGATTATCGATGCGGGCACTGGCAATCTCGTGAAGATTGATCCAGCAAGCAGAAATCTGGATTACAGCTTAGCAACTGCGTAAAAGCAATCTAGCAAGCCGCGATTGGATTGATCGCGGCGTTGCTTTTCTACTCACGGTTTCTTGGTGTCGCTATAAATCAATTGACCAAACGATGGCTCTAGTCGCGTTATATTTAATTTCTGAATGATCAAATCAACTAACTCATTAATGCCCTTTTCAATTTTTTCTTCGATAGTTTCTGGCTGCGCCCAAAACAAACGCTTTGAAGATGTCCACAACCGCTTGATATTATCCGTCAATCCTGATGCACGATACGCGGCAAGCCCACGTAAATTATCTAACTTGTAAGCAAGCTTTTCAATATCAGTATCGCAAGAATCGAACATAGAATTAATGACCTTACTATTCAGTTTGTTAATGATGCTAACACTATGACGTCTCGGTATGCCTCGTGTGCGATACGTTCCGGTATCTCTCTTTTCGACGTGGTAGTAATTCAAGTTGGTTGAATTCTCATTACACCAGATCATGATGGTTAAAATCTGTTTTATTAAACCCTGTATAATGTTTTTGTTAGTATCACCTGATATCGCATTCTGATCGAGTTTATTTAATTGGTTACGCATATATTTCAAAATAACAACGACAGCATGGTTATTAAATAATATATCACCATTCAGAAGTAAATTCGGATTCGCTTTAGTTTCAAGATAATGATTAGCACATTTAAAAAAATCTTTATTGATTAACATAAGCGCGAGCAAGGATGGCACGTCCAGATATGAAAGCACTTGATAAAAATTATCAAGGGCCATGTCATTAAAATAGCCATTATCGGATTTATCTTGCATCACACCCTCGTTTCATTTATTCGCTTCAGGCAGCATTATAGCAATGCTAGCTTAAGTGAGCCTTAGGGGTGATTTTAGCTATTTATCAGGTAGTTATGAACACGACGACACACCCTAATGATATGTTTATTAATGTGATTACAGAATGTATAATCCACCGCTCACGGAATAGGAATAAGGAGGTGCGATTAAACTTATTGAGGTTTGAAACATGCAAAATCTTGTTAGATTTTTTTCTTTACTAGCTACCCTATCTTTACTTGCTGGCTGTGCGACTAGTTATCAACCTAGTGGTTTTGGTGGTGGTTATTCTGAGATGGCTTTAAATCAAGACACATACATTGTCTCTTTCAATGGAAACGGATTCACAGGAGAAGGAACCGTCCAGAGCTACCTATTAAGACGATGTGCAGAGCTAACCCAAAACAAAGGATACAAGTATTTCGTGGTGGTTACTGGCAAGACTTCTGTTGATACCGCCATCATGCAAACCCCAACAACAGTCAATGTGAATAGCTCAAGTAACTATAGTGGCTATGGATATGGCAATACCAACTACTACGGAAACAGCGCCTATAGTGATTTCAACGTCACTGGGAGCGGTTCTTCTAGCTCATACGCCACAATAAATCCTGGCACTCAGTATCAAGTTAATAAATATACCTCTCGCGTCATTGTTAAGATGTTTAAGAGCAATAAAAACTTACCGCAAGCTCTCGATGCGAAAGTGGTACTTAGCAATTTTCAAGATAAGTAATTGAGAAAAAAGGGCTTATCGGCCTGTTGGATAGGCTTGACTTAATGGTATTAATAGGTAATACTTAGTAATAATAGATATTACTTGGAGGCTATATGCCAGCCAGTCGTCCGATACCAAAGGTCGTGAAGCTTGACGCAGACATTAGAGATCGCCTAGAGCGTTTAGGCGAGGTCAAGCACCGTTCGCCACATTGGTTAATGAAAGAGGCCATTACTCGTTATCTCGAACAAGAGGAATATAACGAAGCATTAAACCGTGAGACTCTCGCTCGTTGGCAAGAAGCCGAACAAGGAAAGGTGGTTAGTCATCAAGCTATCAGCAAGTGGCTTGATACGTGGGGAACGGACGAGGAGAGCGATAGACCACCATGCGGGAAATAGTCTGGTTAGATAGCGCCGTGAATGATGTCGTAAGGCTGAGAGAATTTATAGCTAAAGAAAACCCTAGCGCCGCCAAGAAAGCGGCTGAGGCCATTAAAGATGCTGCACAGCGATTAATTGAAGCACCATCGATGGGGAGGCCAGTTAAGGATTTGCCACAATTCCGAGACCTACTAACTCGCTTTGGTGCTGGTGGGTACGTGTTACGTTACCGTGTCCACTCGGAAACCGTCTATATCGTTCATATACGACATTACAGAGAGGCTGATTTCAAGTTATGAGTAGTCCAATAAATATCAAAGGAGCAACAGGATGTGCTTTGGGCCCTACACGAGTTTTACAGCGAGTGCGATTCTACTGTCGGCAGGCGCCTATACCACACACAAAGCCGCTGGCAAAAATAAGCATTATCTTTTCTTCGCCATGATTCCTTTTATATTCGGCCTCCAACAATTACTTGAAGGCTTTGTATGGCTTGCGCTTTTGAACAATCATGAAAACGCAGTGCATGCAGCGTCTCTCGGTTATCTCTTTTTCGCTTTTTTTATCTGGCCGTTTTATATTCCACTCTCCATTTTACCCATAGAAAATGAAACAAAACGAATAAATGTATTAAGATATTTTTCCCTGCTTGGCGTTCTTTACGGAATTGTCATTTACAGTCCACTACTCTTGGGATTGAAATCATTCACCACGGAGATAGCGCACTATTCTATTAATTATATTACTTACGATACAAATCCCCTGGTTTCCATTTATTTATTCGTCTACGCCTGCTTTGTCGCTCTTCCATTTTTCATCACGAGCAAACCGCGCATTAAAAAATTTGGTATCTTATTAATTCTCGCCCTATTCGTTAGCCTGTATTTTTATCTTTACGCATTCACCTCCGTGTGGTGTTTTTTTGCAGCATTGCTGTCCCTTTATCTCATCGATAGTATTAACAAATTAAATCATCAGGCTAAATAGCATTCACCAGTGAATAACCATAAACAACAAGTTAGCTGTTACACCAATTCACTAACTTACTGATAGTTTATCAAAAATGTATCATGCACGTTTTTCAGTTAAAATAGAAAGAAATAAGAGAAACAAAACGAGGAGTGGCATTATGTGGGCTAGACACATGTATTTTCTCATCGTCATTGTACTATCGTTTCTCCCATTCAGTACTTATGCTGTACCAAAGCACATTAGTGCGCCCGGTGAAAAAGTCATTATTGTTGATCCACGATCACATACGTGGGGCGCTTATAATGCGAGTGGCAAATTACTTAAATCAGGCACGGCAACCGCAGGTGGAAAATGGTGCCCGGATATTGGCCGCTCCTGCCGCACCAAGGTAGGATATTTTAGAATTTACACGCTTGGCAGTGCCGGCTGCAAATCAAGCAAGTACCCGCGTCCTCGCGGTGGTGCCCCTATGCCCTACTGCATGTTCTTTAACGGCCATCAGGGATTACATGGCTCTTATGAAGTGGTACATGGCAATGTTAGCCATGGTTGTGTACGCGTGAGCGTCAGTTCTGCCAAATGGTTACGACACAACTTCGTCACCATAGGCACAAAAATTATTATCAGGCCGTACTAAGCAAGATGACAATGGAAGTATGAGCAGATAAAATGATATCTGTGCATTTAAACGATACGGCAAACAAGGAAGTTTGTGATGAGATTCACGCAACTGATTGTGATATCACTCATTTTTCTGCAATGCAGCTGCACTTTCATGCCCTGGCCCACCAATACAGGTAAGGTCATCGTCTCAACCAAGTACCCGCCAAGCTGTTGCCGATACATCGGCCAAGTCATTCGAGATAGAATTATCATCGATACCTGGAATTACGATCCCAAGCTTGATGAAGAATCTAATCAGGAATTACTCATCCGACAAGGTGCAATGACTGATCTTAAATTAAGGGCCGCCGCGGTGGGCGCCAACTATATTCAACTAAGAACAAGCTGCATGAGCGCCCATTCATATTATTCGTGTGAAGGCTACAAAGACAGCACACACAATCCTGTTTACAAAATAAATGTCGCCAATATCTGGCATTGTCCAATGAATTAAAAAAGGACCTACCATGAAAAAAGAATATTACATCCAGAGAGCATGCATCACGTTACTCACAATCACACTATTTTGTTTAATCACGACAGCACAGAGCGCTGTCAGTACATCGCAAAAGCAAAGCAATATGACGCCAGTTGCAGTACTTGAAAGATTAAAAGAAGGCAATCAACGTTACTAAAAAGGGACGGGGCACTTATTTAACTGCGAATTCTGGAACCTGCTGCAACAATAATGCAAATGCTTTTTCACCTGCTTCGCGTGATAGGCGCTTTTCTGGTTCAGCTTGCGTTAATCCATCTAGTATGGCCATGACCTGACTTTCATCTTCGTTAACTGGCGGTTTATTTGGTGCGAAAAATGTTTGAGAAAAACCTGACGCAGGTTCAAGATCGAACAAATCGATAAGCGTTTTCCCCAGTGCATACATTTCCGTCTTTTCATTGTAGATACAGGGAGTATTACTAATGAGCTCCGGCGCGGCATAACCAAATGTGCCACAAAATTCGTTGGATTTTGCCATGAGATTGCTATCTGACGCTGATGGCAGTGATACATCAAAATCAATTAAGGTAACCTTACCAGTAAACTCATCATAAATAATATTTTCAAGTTTAATATCACAATGCAAAAAGCGCTTTATATCATGCAGTTCTCGCAATTCATCAAAGATAGCTAATGTTATCGCTATTTTTTGCGCAAATGAAATAGCTTTTTTATTCGTGATGAAATGCATTAAATCAACACCAGGAACATACTCTTTGACAATATATAATTTTCTGCTAAATAAACTATCGTCAGCAACACCAATAAGTTTACCTAATTGACTTAATACGCTGATTTCTTTTTTAATTTTATCTTCTAATTGCTTGTCGTTATTGACCTCATACGCTTTGAGCTGAACCCATTGATTCGTGTCAATATCCTGCGCCAAGTGAATGGTCAATGCTGATGTTAGATCGCGGTTGATTATTTTTTTGAATATGGGTGTTGAATCGATTGCATAGTATTTATTATTGCTTAATTTGATACAATCAGTGATGCCACCCGCTAGCGGCTTGATGAAATAGGAAAAGCAGTTTCCCAGCTCGGCATTACACTGCGTCATAAAAGCGATCGTTTGCTTGACGAATTCTTTCTTAGTATCAGCGATTAGCTGCCGCTCTTCTTTCTCAATTTTTAGCTTCTTAGTAGATAGCATGTGATCACCACTTAAGTTTATGTATTTAACCTACGTAGTCGTAGTTTACACAATTAAAATTAAGGAAAGCTTACCAAAGATACTTGATGAGTGAAGCAGCTACTGGCGACATAATCGGTTGTTTTTCGCTTTCATATCAATAGGATTAGTACTGCGATACGGGTTGATATCTAAGCCGCCGCGTCTTGTATAGCGGCCATAGACAGTAAGTTCTTCGGGCTGACAGCGACGCATAATGTCCATAAAGATACGCTCAATACATTGTTCATGAAATTCATTATGATTTCTGAAAGAAACAATATAACGCAGTAATCCTTCACGATTGATTTTACGGCCTTTATAAGCAATTTGCACACTGCCCCAATCAGGTTGAGACGTCACCAGGCAGTTTGACTTTAGCAGATCGGAATAAAGCGCTTCATCGACGGTTTCATTGTCAACCGATAAAAAACTCGCATTAACTTCATAAACGGTGCATTCAATATCTGCTTCATCAATGCAAATACCATCGAATCCCATCAATAAATTCAGCTTATTTTTTAATGGCAGCGGAAACAGTGTGACGAAGACAGTACCGCCAACACGTTCAGCAATATCCTTCTCAATCACCGCTCTCACGGTATCGGCATCTTTAAATGGCGAGCTATTCAATGAATTGAAATAGAGCTTCATTGATTTTGATTCGATAATATTCGGCGTATCACAGGCATATATAATTTCAGCTAAGGCGACGACCGGCTTACCCTTTTGATTAAGCCAAGACACTTCATAATGATTCCATAAATCATAGCCAAAAAAGGGTGATTCATCTGGCACACCAATTTCATCACGCTTTAACTTGCGCGGAATTGGAAATAATTTTTCGGGATTATAGACCGGATCATAGGCTGATTTCTTACCAAGTTCAGATTGTTCGGGTTTACTCACTTCTTTTGACACTGGCATGACTCTCTCGTTAGTTAGATAGACTCATCTTATACGCGTATTTTACCTATTGGAAAAGAATAGTAAAGTGTTGAAAAACTGCGGGGCTAAATCTATCATTCCAACCATATGATTAATAGGCAATCAAACTAAGATAATGTATTAATACTGCGTTAATACTAGCTTGCTATGATAGCAGGCTAATAGATCAGTCCGAATCATAAAACTAGGTGACAAACAGAATATGACTGCCGCAACCGAAACATTGATGCAATTGGTAGCTGAATTTTACAAACTCAGCAAATGCGATTCGTCTAAGAAAATACTGCGACTAGATGAGCATCTTGTTGCGGTAAATAAGATTTTATTTAAATTATCTAATTCGAAGAATAATCAATCAGGTAGATACATTGAAAACCTACTTTCCGGATTGGTAAATGTAGGTTTCACCTGGAAAAACATCTCCGATAATCATATTGATGTGCCTCTATTGTCGGTCATAAAAAAACATTATCATACGTTCAATTCAAGAGATATAGCTAATTCACTTAGGGCATTGGCGCGTTTAGGATTAAACTTGGAAAAAATGGGTGATCCTGAAATTAGCGATGATCTACTGCATTCTATCAATGAAAATATACCGACGTTCAAGCAGGACGATGCAGCTATCGTGCTTTGGTCGTTAGCACATCTTAAATTACCTCTCCAATCATTAAAGAAAAATGAACTAGATAAAAAATTAATCGAGAAAATTGAGCTTATCTATAAATCACAAGGGATATCGGCGTTTCCTATCGAATCTATCACTCAATTACGAATAGCGCAATTGTGGTTTAACCTGAAATTAACTAAGTCTTTTTTAAGTTTAATGAATTACAAATTAAATGAGCAACCCACCCCGAAAAGTTCCGTGTCACACTTACAGTTATCTAAGCGATTTGAAAAGCTGACCAATGAAGTACTGATCAATGAGCACTGTTTTGATAATATCCTATGGGTTGATATTTATTTTCCAAATGCAAAGTTAGCTATTGAATATGATGGGCCAAGTCATGTACCACACATTGACAACTTAAAAGATGAATTATTAAAAAGAAAAGGTGTCCATGTCGTACGAATCAATTGGCTTGATCAATGCAGCAATGAATTCTTGATTAGTATTTTGAATAAACATGGACTTTCCTTAAGAAAGAATATGAAACTAGCGCCTACGCTGATTGCCCAAACTTCTGAATCTATCAATACTAAAATAGCTAATAAAAAGAAAAATAAGAAACGTAAGCCATGCAATCTAACGAATGCGCTGTTCGCAGATACTCAAATAGCAGCTATTGAAAATCCGATTAGGCCATGTGACCACCCACCATCTATAAAACAAAAACAATCCAATTACGGAAAATACCTGGCATTTAGTTTGTTTGCAGTAACCTCCATTGCACTCGTATCGATGAATGATACAAATCTCAATCCATTTAATATTGGGTAAGTCATTGTTCCTCGTGCCAACCATGTTTCGTTAATAGATATCGTCAAGTTATTTAACTCGCTGATTTAATGTCTGCTGCATTTAATCTTGGCTATTTGACTTTAAATCGACTTTACCTTTCATTATTAATAGTTAATTGATTTATAGCGTGATTTTTCTTAATACCATTTAATGCCGCACCTGTGGCGTTTTTTTCGTGATAAACTGTAGGTATAAAAAAATAAAAAAGGAGTGTCACCCATGCGAGCACGATGGATAAGCGTGGTCATGTTAAGCATACTTATTTGCTGCATGACATCAGTAGCACAAGCTTGGACCAAAGGCATATATCTTACTCAATACACCCTAGAACAACCGGATAAATTGGATTATTTAATTCGTGAATCAAAAGCGAGCGGTATAAATACGTTTGTGATAGATCATGAATATTATAGTTCCCGTTATGCGCCAGCCATTGCCAAAGTAAAATCAGCAGGCATTAAGGTCGTCACGCGTGTCGTCGTTTTTCCAAAAGGGGGGACGAAAGAGCAAATTGAATCACAAGCCTATTTGGAAAATAAATTAAAGCTGATGTATGAAGCGATCAAGGCAGGTTCTGATGCAATCCAGCTTGACTATATACGCTATAGTTCTAAAGGTGCGGCAGATCCACAAAAAGCCAAAGATATATATAAAATTATTCAATGGTACAAAGCAAAGATTAACGCGCAAGGTGTGCCAATGGAAATTGATATTTTTGGTGAAGTCAGCTATTACCCTTCCATGCATATCGGCCAAGACATAAAAATGTTTTCTGATAGCGTTGATGGGGTCAATCCAATGGTTTATCCATCTCATTATTGGCCGTATCAAAAATATTCTGCTGAACCTTATAAGACGGTCAACAATTCCTTAAATTCGTTAGTAGAACAATTTGATGGCAAGCCGCCGTTTAAAATTCGCGCGTTCATTGAAGCCGCGAATTACCATTATCTTAAACAAACCACGAACGCACAAAAGCAACAATACTTACTGCAACAAATTCGCGCGGTTGAAGATGCAAAAGGGGTTTCTGGATGGTATGTCTGGAGCGCCAATAATGTTTATGAAAACTTATTCGTGGTATTGAAAGCCAACAAAACAAAGACGGCTGATAGTGCAGAAACAATCACCGCAGAAAATTAAAGCGTCATGGGATTGCTTTTAACGAGCAATCCCAAATACTCTACCGACAAATAGCTTGATGTTTCTATCACAAAATTCTATATTACGTTCCATATAAACTTCATGGATGCAGATTATGCGTGTATTTAAGCTAATAGCCCTATTCACTTCACTTTCGTTCTTATCAGCCCTCCCCATCACAAACGCAGTTGCAGCAAACAAAGCTGGGCTAACTATCGTCACTTATAATCTTGCCAATTATAATGATCATAATTCATGGGAGGAGCGACTAGAATTAATTGCCAATGAAATTGAAGCAGCGCATGCCGATGTCGTTGCCTTACAAGAAGTCCTGCTTGATCCGAAACAATCATCAAGCAAACTAACTTATCAAAACATGGCGGAACAATTGCTGTATAAGTTAAATCAGCGTGGGGATTTTCTTGAGGCAACGCTCGTGACTCAACCTGTTATGTATTATCCAACAAATTTGGATGATCATCTTGGTACACACCAATATCCTTTACCCGCATCATTATCAGCGCATCATCAATCCTATTACTGGGAAGGGTTAAGTATTATTGCTAAACCAATGATACTTGAAACTGGTGGCTACTTTTTATCGATGCCAGCCGATTGCGGTGACACGAATAAGCGTGTGACACAATATGCAAAACTGCTTAAATCAGGGCAAATTTACAATATCGCCAATGTGCATTTTGCTTACGCAACGCCATGCGCCGTCTTAAACGCAAGCGAAACCATTGATTATCTTGAACGTGTACTACCCAAAAATGAACCGACATTCATTGCTGGTGATTTTAACGAAAAACCAGATAGCCCTATTTTTGATTTAATCCGCGACCATGATTATACCGATGCCTGGCAAACCTTACGGCCAAATGACCCTGGCTACACTTCGAATTCAGAACATCCATATAAGCGCATTGATTATATTTGGGTGAATTCAGCCGCTCGTGCCTATCTTGGCAATGCTGAACAGATTCGCTTGATCGGTAACCACGCAACCGATGGACTTTATCCATCAGATCATTATGGCATTGCGTTAACGCTGGCTGAGCAGCATTGATTGTGCCCAGAAAAAAGTTGTAAACGCACTCTAGTAACGTATAATCCTCACAACCGGACAGGCATTGATCGAAGCCCTACAATCATGTCTCGGGAAGTCAGAGCGATGATGCGGTGTGCCTCCTTTCATTAGGAAGCCTGAAACATCACAGAGACCTCCACTTTTCATTCTCGGGCCTTCGATCAGTCCTGTCCAATTAATCAATTATGGGTCAGCGCCAAGTCAATTGCATCACTGCGTGGGACATTTGCGAAATTTAATTTATAATCTCGTTTAATCCTGTGAGGACCAAGTCAATCTCCTCGGAAGTCACCTGCCCAATCTTTTTACCTAACCGTAACACTGAGAGCGTTCTAATTTGACTGATCTTCACCCAAGACGGCTTTGAATATTG